>CAKQDN010000009.1 GCA_934229275.1 uncultured Clostridia bacterium
TGCTGCGGCTGAGGCTTAGAATAGCCGCCGGCTCCGCTTTCTTTGAGCGACTGCATGTAGCGTTTGAGTTCGAGTACGTCCTGCTCGTGCGAGGCTTGCTCGTGCCGATCGGGTTGCGGCGCAGGTGCGGCGTCTATTTCTATTCCTGCTTCTTTTTCGTATTTTGCGAATATTTCCGCGGCACTGCGTCTTACGGGCGCAGGCTCCTCAGGCTGCGGTTCGGGATTTTGTTCGGGTTCTTGTTCGGGCAAGCGATCTGCGTTTTCCTCTTCGGCGTTCTGCTCCGGATTCTGCTCGTTAAGCGGCTCGGGCTGCGTTTCGGATTCTTCTTTTTTATCTGATTGATTCTCAGGCGAAGTCGGTTCGTTTTGCGGAGTTTCGGCTTCCGCTTTCTCTTCGTCTTTATCGTCCGATTTTTGCTCGGGCGAGGGCTGCATTTCGGGTTTATCCGGAACGTCCGCGCAAACGGGTCGCGTTTCGGACAAATCGGGCAGCACGACGGGTTTATTCTTTTCCGCCGGCGGCTTTAATTTGCGCGCGAGAACGAAAATGAACGCTCCGCCCGCAAGCAACACAATCGCTTCGGAAACCATAACGCCTATCTCGGCGCCGATCGAGCATATTAAGTTAGCGATTGAACAAAACAGCAACTGTTTTTACCTCCTTTGTAAAGCCGCGAACGATTTTTTTTCATAACTGATGTATAACGCGCGCAATTCGCGTCGATAATCGATAGCGACAACGACTTTTTCGTTTCATACTCTCCTTTCCTTTAGAAAGCGCACGGACCTTTATCCGCGCGTTTTCTTTATCCGGAAAAGACTTACTTTTTCGCTTTGGACGTCTTTTTGAGTTTTACGACCATGTAGGCGATAAAGCACGCTTCTGCGATTATCATGACGCCCATCAGTATTTCCAGCCACAAAAACTGCGGCGTTTCGACGACGGTACCGCTGTATATCACGGCGAATTCGCACAGGCTCTGCGTTTCGATGGTTGCGTATTGACCGTCCCAATCGATTTTGACTTCTTTTGCCTTTCCGCCGTCGTTTACGAACGCTTTTACTCCGACGTAGCGTGTGGGAACGAGAATTCTGTATTTGTAACTACCGGTGCCGAAGTCGTATTCCGAGCCGTTTTTCTCCGCTTCGGGTGCTTTTACGGCGTACACCGAGCCGGCTGCCGGGAGTTTTCGCTCGAACGCTTTTGCGGCTGCATAGTCGTTTTTAAGCGTCACTTCGTGCGAAAAGCCCCGGCTGTTAATGAACACGAAGTCGTCGCCTTCGACGTAGGTGGCAAGAATGGTCATTTTTGCGCCTTTAAGTTCTATTTCGTTGTTGACGTAGTTTGGTCCTAAGTCTATCTGCACCACGGAATCGTACACGCCGGGATTTCTTTCAAGCGTTTTGAAAACGACTTTAGCGAAAGACGGCAGTCCTTCGACGTCGAGATAGTGTTCTTTTTCGTCGTATACGAAAGTCTGGTCGTAGAAGCCGAGAGTACTCTCGTCGAACACAGCCTTTTCTATCGTGAATTTCACGGTGATTTCGTCGTCGGTGCCGTCCTCCCAGCAGTAACGCGACGTATCGGTAAGGCGGACTTTAACGTTATACGTTCCGGCGACCGTGAAAGTCGAGTTCTGATTGGATGAATAATAGCGCTCGTCGAGTTGCGGACTTTTTACCGTTCCGTCATACACGACGCTTTGTTCGAGTTCGGGAAACGCGACTTTTTCGCGCTCCGACTGCGCTTTTGCCGTTCCGTTTAACGACAAAACGGCGACGAACGCCGCAACCGCGACGCACATCGCCAATATTTTCGAAAATCTTTTCTTTTGCGTAATCATTCGACCTCCTGCAAAAAAGCGGTTGCTTTTTCGGGCTGCCTATATTTTAGCACATATCGCAAAAAATTTCAAGTCATTCTTGCTCGTTTTGAATTATTTCGGGTTCGGCTACCGTATTTTCGGCGTTCTCCTCGTCCGCTACGGCTTTTTCTTCCGCCGCCGGGACCGATTTTTGCGCGGCTTTTCCGCGGCGCGACTCGAACGAAACGGTGAATTTGCGCACGAACGACATATCTTTCATGGACAAAACGGCGCAGACTATACCGGCGATAAGTCCGCCGAGCGCATCGACGGTTATGTCTCCCATTGTGTCTTTAAGCGCGGCGTGACCGACGTATACTTCGCCGGTAAGGTCGTCCATGAACTTTTGCATGTTCAGAGTGAAAATGCCGTCGCAGGTGTATTCGTATATCTCCCAGACGGCTCCGCACATGAGCGCAACCGAAAACACGACGATAAACACGGAAAAACCGCCGACCTCGTCTCTGCCTTTCGTCAGCGAATTGACGAAAAACATTCCCGCCATACCCAAAAGCACGCCGCTTATCGTGTGATTGAATTTATCCCACCAGTTCGTGTTTATGTACAGCCCCATAATCGTTCCGCCGAACACGGTGAGAACGATGAATATATTGAAAAGTATGGTGACGTACGGCGGCAGTTTTACGCCGATTTTCTTTACTACAAAAGGAAGCGAAACAACGGCAAGTCCGCCCAGTCGCTGCAGAATTTCCACCGTGCGGTACTGTCCGTAGCCGTGTATGGGCGAGGGTTTCCCGATCGCCATGCAGACGCTTGCCCACACGAGGCAGAACGCGAATATTCCGACCGAGATCGCCTCGACGACGATATCGATTATTTCGAATACTCTATCCGATTTGCTCTTGAATGTATTGTTCATAGGCTTATTATATCATAAAACCGACTTTTTTCCCACAAATTAGCGGTACGTTTTTCTTAATTCTGCTCAAATAATGTCGTTTTTCAGGACGGTTTCGGTAAGTTTTCCGAAATCCTCGCACACGCAGGTCGCTCCGGCGGCTTCGAGGGCGCGTTTTCCGCGGAATCCCCAGCCGGCTCCCAAAAGGCGCAGTCCCGAATTCGACGCGGTTTTAACGTCCACTTCCTGATCGCCGACGTACACGGCTTCCTCTTTATTTACGTTCAGGGCGGAGAGCGCGTACTGTATAGGCTCGGGCGAGGGCTTAAGCGGACGCACTCCGTCGTCGCCCACGGCAAGGTCGTAAAGTCCCGCGAATTTTTCGGCGCACAACGCCTTTACCGCGCTTTCTGTTTTATTGGAAACGACCGCGATTTTCACGCCTGCGCTTTTCAGTTTTTGCATTGCCTGCACTGCTCCGTCGTAAGGCGCGGTGTGATCGTCCTTGCAGAGCGCGTACTCGCGGTTAAACCGTTCGAGAACGCGTGTAAACTCCTCTTCTGTTACTTCGGGAAGGCAGCGAGCAACCAGTTTTGCCACTCCGTTACCCACGGAAGCGCGCACTTTATCGATACTCACGCTCTCGTATCCGCACGAGGAAAGCGCGCGGTTGACCCCGACGTAGAGGTCGTACAGTGTATTCATAAGTGTTCCGTCAAGGTCGAAAATAACTGCTTTAATCATAAAATCGCTCCGTAAAAGTTCAGAGCGGCGGTCGCATGCATCGGCGCAATACACCGCTCTCTGTCGGCATTGTACCAAAAATGCGCAAATAAGTCAACCTGCTTTCGCGTTTTTTTGGCGAAAACATTGACATTACGGCGTTTTTAATATATACTTAATAAAAAGCACTACGCAAAACAAACACACGGAGAAAATTATGCTCAGAGATCTTAAAATAAGCGCGCTCGCCGCAAACCTGCAACTCAAAAGTCTGGGGCTCGATTCGTTCGGCTACGGCAACGTCAGCGTGATCGATCGTGAAAGCGGACTTATAGTCGTTCGTCCGCAATCGAAAAATTACGACAATCTGTCGGTAAGCGATATGCTGCTCGTCGATCTTATGGGCAATATCGTCGAAGGCGAAGGCAAACCCACCGAAGACGTTAAAGTTCAGATCGAGTTATACCGCAACTTCGCTCAACTCGAAGCGCTCGCTCTCGTTCGCTCGCCGTTCGTGACCGCGTTCGCGCAGGCAGGCAGGGATATTCCCTTTTACGGAGCGTTGCACGCCGACTATTTTTGCGGTAACGTACCCTGCACGAGAAGACTGGACGAACACGAATTCGACGAAGATTACGAGAAAAACGTGGCTCGCGCCGTGGCGGACGAAATACTCGCTTTCACGCCCGAAATCATGCCTGCCGTTCTCGTTCATTCGCACGGAGCGTTCGTGTTCGGCAAGGACGCTATGGACGCCATTCACACCGCCGCTATTTTGGAAGAAACGGCTAAAATCGCGTTTTTGACCGAAAAATTGACCGAGCCCGAACAACCGTGTCAGGAAATGCTGGAAAAGCGGTTCTATGCAAGGCACGAAAAAACGACCGCCGAAGAAGACGAATAAAGATTAAGATTATTGATTTACCCTCTCCGTCGGCTAACGCCGCCACCTCTCCCGGAGGGCGAGGCTTTAAAGAGGTCAGCATTTTAAATATTGCGGGAGGGGAGACCCCTCCCCTACGATATAAGGCTATAAGTTCATGACAAAACGATATTCGCCTTATATTGTAGGGACAGGCGTCCCCGACTGTCCGAAAATTTAAATTACCCTCTCCGTCACGGCAGAGGGTTTTTATTTATGGCGATACATAGTTTAGGCAAAATAATCCCTCCGTCTTCTCGCTATGCTCGAAGCCACCTCCCTTGCAAAGCAAAGGCGGCTTTAAAGAAGTCGATTTGTGCAGTCACCAAACGCCTGCTAACTCAAAAGTTTTTTGCCCACTTTTTTACAAAAAAGCGGGTGCTTACTTTTTTCAAAAAAGTAAAGAAAAATCACCCGATCGGAATGAAAGGGTGATTTTTTTGTTTTGATTTTACGCCGAAGCGGTTTTGCGAAGCCTGATTAATCGCGTTTTCGTACGGTTAAGCGGCGCAAAGTCTGCGGGCGATTTTTCAGGACGCTTAGTTTTTAGCGGTGATGTTGTACCAGATGTCGGAGAATTTTGCAACGTTTACCGTGCTGTCTTCGCTACTGCTGTCACGGCGAGCCGATATACCGAACTGACATTCCTGATTGAGTTTGTACAGTTGATCAAGATATTCGTCGCGGTTTTTGGTTCCGGGGAATTCGTTTTTTGCATTGGTGGGCTTATTCCAGAATTCGTAAATGTTGAACGTATCGCCGTTATCGAATTCAACGTATTTCCACTCGGTCGATTCGCCTGTCTTGAAGGCAACTTTAACGTTATATCCGTCAATGGTGACTTTTGTCGTCAATTTGTAGTTGGGCTTATTGTAAGTGTACCACTGGGAAGGTGCACCAAACGGCTCCCACAAATTACGAGTTTCGGTCATTGCGTAACGAGCAAGGTCATCTTTAGGCATCTGAACCAACTGATCGCCGGCATTTGCCCAAGTGATACGCCATACTCCGCCGTCTGCGCTCTTAACGAACATTCCGATAAACGGACACAAATGATCTGCATTGTTTGTCATTCCGGTTAAAGTCCAACCGAATTCGAGGATCTCTTTTTCAGGCACAAACGTAACGTTTTTCATTGCGTTTTCCTTAGTTTCACGCTCGGTCTTTTTGATGACATACGTTCCGTCGCCGTTATCCGTAAGTCCGCCTCCGTTTACTGCAGTTGCGCCCATGGATGCGAGAGCGGTGAGTTTTATATCGGCGGTCGCGTCTTTATTGAACACGCTCTTGACTTCGGCTTCGCCGCTGATATAGCCGTTGGTTGCGAACAGAGTCCAGGTTCCGGCAGGTACGGAAGCCGAGTATTTTTTGGTGGTTTTATCGTAGGTTGCGCGGATCATCGCTCCGGTTTCGGAAATGAAACGAACCAGGACGTTATCGAGCGAGTCTTTACCCGTAAAGTTGCCTTCGACGGAAACGGTACCGCTGATTACGGCGTCTTTTCCTTCTTCGAGGGAGATTACGAGTGCCTTGCTGCCGAGTTCGGTATCGTTGCTTACCGTAACGGTGACGACGTCGCCTTCGCGCTCGTATTTAGCGTCTTTTCCGCCAATGGTAAGTCCGGCTATCATTTTGCCTGCGGGAACTTTGAACGTTACGACGCGGGTCTGCTGAATGGTGAACACTTCGGGAGCGGTGTAGTCCTCTCCGTCCACTTTGAGTTCGATGTCTTCGAGGGGCAGATTGGCGGTTACCGAGAATTCGCTCTTGAGACTCTTTTCCATTTCGGCAAGCACTGCTTTGTCGGTGGTGTAGCCGTAGCCGCTCATGACGCTGTACGATTTGCCGTCGCCGAACGCATATTCCGCGGTGACTGCAGTTATGTCCGAAAGAACGTCTTTCATGACTACGGATTCGTATTTGCCGATCTGCGTGGATGCAAGATATTCCATGTCGCGGTTGAAACTCTTTTCGTTGTTACCTGCGAAACCTTTACGAACGTACATGATTCCTTTTTCGAGATCGATCATAGCCGGCACGAATTTGGTGTATGCTTTTGCACTGGACTCATACCAGTTGTTGGTGTCGCCGTAGCAGCCTGCTTTTCCGTCTGCAGTGACGATGATATACATCCATCCACCTACTTTAACGTAGGTCAGTTCTGCGTGACGATAGCAGTCGGGCCACTCGAGTCTGCCGAGCAGCGATCCTGCCGCTGCCATGGTGGCTCTGTGTTCGAACATTATCGTGTCGGCTTCCCAAACGCGAACGGCACCTGCGTCGAACAGCGGTATTTCGAGTTTTTGTTCGCCCGACCAGAAGATAAATCCGAGAGACGGGTCGTTGGTCGCACCGACGTCGCCTGACGGCTCTCCGTGAGGACGTTTATTTTCGTCGCTCATAAGTTGATCGTAGGTTACGGTGACTGCGAAGTCCTCATTGCCGGGAGCGAAATCGGTGAAGTTAATCGAGTATCTTTTTCCGTTTTCTGCCGTTATTTTGCCGTCGTTACCCATAGCCGCGGTGTCGTTCCACTGTATATCCACAGGCGTGACGAGCGCGAGTTCACGATCGAAGGTGACGTTTCCGTCTTTGTCTGCGGCAAACGAATCGACAGTTCTGGTGACGGTGCCGGAGATATATCTCTTTGCGCCGTTTTCTTCGACGAACGCACGGACGGAATATTTTCCTTTAGTCCATGTGAAAGCAACTTTACCGTTTTCGATTTTGAGATCTGCGGTTACGGCGTCTTTACCTTCTTCGGTTACTTCGAACTTAACGTCGTCGATATTTTTATAGGGTTTTGCCCAGTCGTATGCGTATTCCATGTCCGCAATATCGAGCGTTACGTTGTAAATTCTGTAAGTGAGTCCCGTGACGATAATTTCGGTTTCGCCTTTGAGTTCGAAGGAATATACTCCGTCTTCGTTGGGCGTGAGAACCTCTTCTTTTTCGCCTGCGGAATTGATCACTTTGATTTTAACGGATACGGTGCCCGCCGCTTCGCCGCCTTTCTGAACCTTAAAAGATACGGTGTCGCCGTAGGGAACGGCATTGATTTCGTCGTAGGCAGTGTCGCCGTTTGCATCCGAGAAATAATAGAGAACGTTGTTAAAGTCTGCAACGACGTCGTACTTTCTCGTCGTTCTTTCGAACACTGCATAAACGGTTACGGATTCGGTGATTGTATCCGACCAGTTGAACGGAACGGTTCCGTTTTCGGTTGCCGACCAGTGCTTGAACGCATATTCTTCCTCGTCGGTCCGGTTCATGGGCGGTACCGCTTTGTCGGTAGGCGTAGCAAGTGCGCCATAGCGGACTTCCATGGTGTCGAGAGTGGTTTTGTCTGCGATGAACGTGACGGTTACTCTGTCGAGTTTGTAGTACAGTTTGAGAACGAGGCTTCCGTCGCCTTTGATTTCGCCGGTTTTTACCGTTCCTTCAGCCTTTTCGTCGAGAGTGTAATGCTCTTTCGTGATGGCTTCTGCCGTTGCGGTCGTAGCGGTGGTGCCTTTCTTGGTCTCGGTCTTTTCGAGTTCGTACGTTCCGTCGGTCTTTTCGACATAGTGCTCGACCTTGTACTCGACGTCCGTTTTCGCGGTGTACTTAACCTTATACTCGGCGTCGGCAGTGATAGTCTTGTCGAGATCGGCTGCGTTTCCGTCCGCATCGACCCATTCGGCGGTGTAGCCGACTTTTTCGGGCAGAGTAACCTGCTCCACCTTTTCGCCGCTCTTCACCTTCTTTTCGGCGATCAGCGAGCCGTCTTCGTTGAGGAAGCGAACTTTAAATTCGTTTTCCGTCACGTTGCCCGTGCCGTTGCCATTGGGCTTGTTGCAGCCGGTGAGAAGAGCGGTGCTCGTTCCGCCGAGTGCGACTACCAATGCAAGCAGCATCATTGTCAGTTTCTTTTTCATCAAATAGCCTCCTGATTTAATATTTAATTGCTATCGGCTTTTCAGCCTTATGGATATTATATCCTATCAATATAGTAATGTCAATACTTTTACAGTAATTTTATAACCACTTTTCGACATTTACACAATTTGCCTTTTATTCCGCGAATTTCGCCTTAAAACGGCTCGATTTAACGCCGTTTTCACCGTTTGAAGCCGTAATTTCCTCATTCGGCAAAACCGTGCAACCGTATGCTTTATTCGGTTTTACATATTATGCGGCATTATTTGCGCATTTATTTTCGGTTTTTCAAACATTATGCAAAACAAGCGATTTTTATTTTTGTAAACAAAAAGAGAACGCTCTGCGATTTGCAAAGCGTTCGGTTAGACTTAAATATGCCTTTTTCCGGTGTTTTATCAGTCCTCGAAAAGGGGCGTCGAGAGGTATCTGTCACCGCTGTCGGGGAAGATGACGACTATGGTTTTTCCCTCGGCTTCTTCGCGTTTCGCAACGTCGATTGCGGCTTTGAGCGCGGCACCCGAGGATATTCCGACCAGCACGCCTTCGGTTTTTCCGATGAGTTTGCCGAACGTGAACGCGTCGTCGTTTTCGACCGCTATTATCTCGTCATACACGCTCGTGTCGAGGGTATCGGGGACGAAGCCTGCTCCTATGCCCTGAATTTTGTGCGCGCCCGAAACGCCTTTACCGAGTACCGGCGAAGTTGCGGGTTCGACTGCCACGACTTTTACGCCGCCGATATGTTCTTTAAGGAATTTGCCGGTACCCGAAAGCGTGCCGCCCGTTCCGACTCCGGCTACGAGATAATCGACTTTGCCGTCGGTGTCGGCGTAAATTTCGGGGCCCGTGGTTTCGTAGTGAGCGAGCGGATTGGCAGGGTTTACGAACTGACCGAGAATGACGGCGTTCGGGGTGGTTGCCGCGATTTCTTCGGCTTTCGCGATTGCGCCTTTCATACCTTTCGCGCCTTCACTGAGCACGATCTCCGCTCCGTAGCCTTTAATAAGTTTTCTGCGCTCTATCGACATGGTTTCGGGCATGGTAAGCACGACGCGGTAGCCTTTTGCGGTACCGACGGCGGCAAGTCCTATTCCCGTGTTGCCCGAGGTCGGTTCGACGATTACGGCGCCGGGTTTGAGTTTGCCGCTTTTCTCGGCTTCCTCCATCATGTATTTCGCGATACGGTCTTTAACCGAGCCTGCCGGGTTGAAATACTCGAGTTTTGCGAGAATTTTTGCCTTTAAGCCAAGTTTTTGTTCGATGTGAGTGAGTTCGAGCAGCGGTGTGCTGCCGATAAGTCGGTCTGCGGAAGTATAATAATTCGACATGATTTTAATCTCCTTGAATTTGTGCGCATGTGCGCGGTTTTAATCGAAGTTTGCCTTTTTTGCCGTTATAATACTAAACCGGACGACATCGTCCGCTTAAACGCTGCTCGCTTGCGATAATTACCAAAGTCTGTGACATAAGCCGTTCTCCAATTACCTACCGATTTGGTCGGTAATAGTATAGCACCGCGAATTTCGCTTGTCAACGTTTTGACGTAAATTTCCGAAAAAAACCGTTCGCGCCTTTTTGCCGCGTTCAAAACGAAAAAACACGGAGGGAAAACCTGCCGTGCTTTTCCTTGTTACATGAACAACATACACCCTTGTTTTTTGAATTTTTCAGCCATGTCGTCGAGGTCTTTTTCCGTGCAGGAAAACTTTTCGGCAAGGCATTTTTTGCAGAAGAATTTATCGGCTGCGCGATTTATCAGTTTTCGAGTAAGATTCTGTTCGAGAGCGGTCGTTTCTCTTCCGCAGCACACGCACTTCGACATTATTTATCGATGACTTCGGCAATGTAAACCGCGCTGCAATGCGGCTCGACGTTTTTAAGTTCGACCACGCCGTTGGACGAGATTATCACTTCGCCCGTTTCGACGTCGGTTAAACGCAGTTTCTTTCCGCTGGATTCCGGAACGCCGACCGACTCGGTGAGGAAGGTTTCCTGCCATTTGTTGGTTGCCGAATCGCCGAGGTTGAACATTCCTATCGCGATATTTCCGTCGTCGAGATAGCGAGCCATCAAAACGTCGCTTTCGGGATAGTTTGCGTAGTACACGTCGTTGTCATTGGAGCGCTTCATGTTCTTTTCCATTTTGCGGATAAAGAACGGCTGGCAGCACTTTTTGTCCTGATTTATGCGGATAAGAGCCTTGTTCATGACGATTTTACGCGTTTCTTCGCTCATATTGCGGATATCGTTACCGAGCATCAAAGGCGAGCCGAACATGCACCAGAACGCAAAATGAGTGAAATATTCGCCGTAACTGCAACCGTTGGTTTTGCCGATGTTGCCGTTTCCGTTCATTCCGACGATGAGCATGTCGATGTCGTTGAAGCAGCCCTGACCGTTGTATTCCATATACTTGGTCTGATATTTGATTATGTCCTTAACCGACTCCCATTTATCGAAAATGTCGCCGGTGGAACGCCAACTGTTCGCGCCCGTTTCTTTGATCCACACTCTGGTGTCGTCCGCGCCCCACGAGCATGCCGAGAAAAGAATGTCTCTTCCGCTGTTGGCAAGAGCGATTCCCATTCTTTTATAGAGAAGATGTCCGGGGTTGCCTATCGAGTGGAAACAGTAGTCGTATTTGAGATAGTCCACGCCCCAGTCCGCGAACGTTTTCGCGTCGACGAATTCGTGTTCGTACGATGCGGGATAGGACGCGCAGGTTATCGAGCCGGCGCAGGAATACATGCCGAATTTAAGTCCTTTGGAATGAATATAGTCGGCGACGTATTTCATTCCGTGCGGGAATTTTTCGGGATCGGCTTGCAGTCTGCCGTTTTCGTCGCGCTCGTGCAGGCTCCAGCAATCGTCGATTACGATATACTCGTATCCGGCGTCCTTAAGTCCGCTCTCGACCATGACGTCTGCCGAACGCAGCACGAGTTCCTCGTTGATGTCGCCGGTGAAAGTGTTCCAGGTGTTCCATCCCATTGCGGGCGTAGTTTTTACCATAATGTTGCTCCTTTTTATATCGATTTTAACGCAGAACGCGTTTTTACAGCGATTCTGTCTCGTTTTTGCTTATTTTTCGGATGGCAGGCAGATTGTTTTTCCGAGCATGGTTTCTCCTTGCCACACATTTAATTATAGCACGTTACGGGCGATTTTGCAATATTAAAACGATGCGATTATTTAATGATTTGTTCTTTTTATTTAATGATTTGTGCGGTTTTCACTAATTTTACTTAACGATTTAGTTTTTATCGATCGACACGATGTCCACGCCGTCGCGCATACCGCCGTAGCCCGCGTCGGTTTCGTGCAGAAGTATACGGAATTCGGCGTTGTCGCCGGGCGCCGCTTCGAACGGGAAAGACAGAGTTGCCCCTCCTCCGTAGAAACAGCCGAATTTTTCTTCCGTGGCAAAAATCTGTTTTCCGTTTACATACACTTCGGTGTGATCGGACACGAAATTGAGGAAAGTAAAGCCGTATCTGCAATTTTCGGGCAGATTTGCGTGAAAACGATAGATTCGCCAGCCGTTGTGGAAGTCGTTCTGGTGGCAGCCGATGCAACTTACGGGCGTGAACGAGTTCATGTCGTTATCCGCGATTTTTACGAGCGGATCGGGCTTTTCGGTGGTTATCGCCGACATGGTCATTTCGGAAATAGTGCCGGATTTCGCTCCCGCAATGTTTTTCTCGTCGGATTCAAGCAGTTCGTAATCTATTTTCGCGCTTTCGACGCCGTCCGCTTTGACGATAAGCGTACCGCTCTTGCCGCCGTATTTTGCCGAAATTATCGCCTGGCATCTGCCTTTATACAGGTTGCGATAGGTGGCAACGTCCGGCTCGTGACTGTTGGGGTCGCCGTTACCCACTCCTCGAACGTAAATATCGCCGCTCGCTTCGAACGTTATTTTTTGCGCGCTTTCGGGGACGAACACGCCGTTCTCGTCGGCAAGCGAAACGTTGACTATCGCCGCGTCTCTGTCGTCCGCGACGAGCGTCGTTTTATCGGTTTCGACCGCGACTCTGAACGGATTACCGGCGGTCGTAATGCTGTCGAATGCGACTTTTCTGCATCTGAGGTAGCCGATCGCCTGCAACGTTCCGGGCTTGAAGTCGATGTTCCACATCGGCGTGCGGATACAATTGGTGGGTTTTCTGCCTACGCTTACGCCGTTTAACAGAATTTCCACTTCGTCGCAGTTGGTGGGTGCGGCAATTCTTACTTTCTGTCCTTCGCTCCAGTTCCAGTGCGGCATTAAATGTACGGTGGGTTCGTCGGTGAAGCACGCTTTATTGAAGAAGAACGAGTCTTTTTTGAAACCGCAGGTGTCCATTATTCCGAATTGCGAAGATACGCTTGGCCACTCGTACGGGGTGGGTTCGCCGCGATAATCGAAGCCCGTCCAGATGAAAATTCCGCCGAAAAAGTCGTTTTTGCGAACGAAATCCCACGTTTCGCGAACGGTCTGACCCCACGGAACGGTTTCTTCGTCGTAGCCGGCGAGTTCGTGCTTGTCGTTATCGGTTTTATAGCAACCGCGAGTGGTTACCGCGCTGTTGTTTTCCGAGCCGATTATGGGCTGAGCGGGGTACTTTTCGTGAAATAATTTAATGTTATTTATGCCGTAGTTAATTCCCGTAACGTCCATTTCTAAACCTGCGCCTTCCATATTTCCGTTTATTGCGCCGGTTATAAAACGGGTGTCGTCGAGTTTTTTTACTTCTTCTTTAAGACGGCGGAAAATGCGTGCGCCGAGTTCGGTGTTCTGAACGGGTTCTTCGTTGAAAAGCGACCAGAAAAGTATGCACGGGTGGTTTCTGTCGCGTTTTATAAGCGTTTTTAAGTTGCGGACGTACTCTTCGCCCGTTTCGAAGCGGCGGTTTTCGTCCATTACTATCATGCCCAGTTTGTCGCAGGCGTCGAGAATTTCTTTTGCCGGCGGATTATGCGAACAGCGATAGGCGTTGGATCCCATTTCTTTGAGAAGACGTATGCGGTAGTACTGAATACTGTCGGGGACGGCAACTCCCACTCCGGCGTGATCCTGATGATTGCACGTTCCTTTGATTTTGAGCGGCTTGTCGTTTAAGAAGAAGCCTTTTTTCGCGTCGTAGCGGAACGAACGGAAGCCCGTGTTCACTGTTTCGCTGTCGCAGGGTTTTCCGTTGCACAAAAGGTTTACTTTAAGTTCGTACAAGTTGGGGTCGTCCACGTCCCAAAGCGCAGGCATATAGACGCTCGTTTTGAGTTCGAGCGTTCTCGAAGCGTTACCTTCCAGTCGCGCGGGCGGCGTACGCGAGGACGCTACTTCTTCGCCGTTGAAGAACAGTTCGGCAGTGACGACAGCCATGTTTTCGAGGTAATCGTCGTTTTTAACGTCCACGGACAGATGAACGTTCCATCTGCCGCGCTGCACCGCGCGTTCGGTGTGAACGTACACGCCGTTGTGTTCGATATGAAGAGGGCTTTTTATGTAAAGATTGACGTGGCGGTATATGCCTGCTCCCTCATACCACCAGCCTTCGGTGCTGGTTCCGTCGACGTGAACGGCAATCGTATTTATTGCGGTATCCCCGAAAAACGCGCGGTCGGTAAGGTCCAGCGTGACTTCCGTATACGCGCTTATCGATTTTGCGATAAGCGAGCCGTTGAAATAGAAATCGGCGCAAACCGAAACGCCTTCGAAACACAGCGTTATGGTTTTGCCTTTGAATTCTTCGGGAAGCGCGAAACGCTTGCGGTACCAGGCGTTTTGGCGGACGCGGTAACCGTGCGACAGCAGTTCGTTTTCCGAAAAATCGGCTGCTGCGAGGTAGTCGTGCGGAACGCAGACCGTTTGCCAGTTTTCGTCGTCGTAACTTTTTCCGGCAGGTCCTGTCGCTCCGCCCGTTTTGCAAAGCGAATACGACGCCGAATGTGATTTTAAATCGTATTCTTCCGGTTCGCCGAGATGAAATTTCCAGTCGCGGTCGAACGAATATTTTTCGCTCATGTTTTTCTCCTTGTTATTGAAAGTATTTTATATAAATTATGCCACGATTAGATTATACCACGATTACGCCAAAAAATCAATTTTGACACAATATAATAATAGGACATAATTGCTGAATTTGCATCGCAAAAATGTCCTGTTTTTTTCGATAATATTTTCGCTTTATGCGGAATTACTCGGCTTTAAGACAGTTGAGAACGCCGCGGCAGGCGAAATCGCATGTTTTTTCGGCTATAAGTCCGTTTTCGTCCAGACGGAAAACGGCGGCGTTGTGCGAATTTTCGTTGCACACGACCATATAAGAGCCGAACACGTCGAAGTCGCGCGGACCCACTCCTCCGCAGTCGTATTTGCCGACGATTTTAAGCGCGGTTCCGTCGGTTTCGAGCGCGAACACGGCGTTTTCTCCGCGTACTGAAACGTAGAGAAGATTGCCCTTTCCGCGCCGTATCGCCGCTGCCGTAAGATTGTCTTTTTCGCAGGGCAGCACAAGCGTGGTTTTAAGTTCCAACGCGCCGTTTTCGAACGAGAACGCGCTGACCGACGGCACGAGTTCGTTGACGGCGTAAATTATTTTCTCGTCGTCGGAAAAAGCAAGGTGGCGGATTCCGTAGCCGTCCGGCACTTTCGCCGAGGTTACTTCCTTTAAGTTGCGGTCGTAAACGTAGAGTGTGTCCAGTCCGAGGTCGGTGCAGAAAACGTATTTTCCGTCTTTCGAAACGGCGGTAAAATGCGTGTGCGGAGCGTCCTGACGGGGCAAATTTACGCCGCTTCCCGAGTGATATGCGGCGATTTCTCCGTTTTTGCAGATGTTGCCGCTGAGATAATTGACGATATACGCGTCGTTACCCTCAACCGCGAGGTGGCACGCGCACGTTCCGAGAGTGCTTTTAATCGCGGACGGCTGCGTTAAATCGGGGTTAAGCGTAAAATAGCCGCTGTATATGTCGTCGTCTGTCGGTTGACGCAGAAGAACGTGCAGTTCGTTTTCTTTAAGCACGGCGTACATAGGTTCGTCGCAGGCAAAATAATTCGTTTGAGTCAAAGTTCCGTTTTCGCCGAGTTCGCACTCGTATATTCCGCCGCCGGCGCTGCTGTCCGCGCACGACAATAAGTAAATTTTCATGTTTTGTAATCCTCTTTGCGTATTTTCGAAAGCGATTTTTTATGCGTTCGCTTTACCTATATATGATACGACCGAACGCTATGAAAATCACGCGTTATAAGAATTTATTCAGAGCATGGTCTGAGTGTCGTTTGCGTCGCCGTGCTCGGCTGCGTAGTACTCTTCCGACCAATCGAGATCGCGGTATTTTTCGCCGCGAGGATCGGTTTGTATCCAGTCGGTGAGCATGTCGAGCATCTCCGTCGTCCAGGTGGCGCGGTCGATTTGCGCGGTCGTAAACCTATTCTGCGCGATCATTTCGAAGCCGAAGTCGTCCTTGACGTGCGTTTTCGCCGCTCCGTCCACCACTTCCGCCACGAGATACGCGGGAATGAACAGCACTCCGCCGCCTGCTCCGTACACTATGTCGCCCGGAAGCACGGTCGCTTTTCCGATGCGCGTTATCGAATTGAAGTCTTTCATGACGAAATCGCGGATGGGCGTGGGATCGATTCCGCGGTAGTACACCTGAACGTCCTCCACCTGCTTCATCTGCTGCGTATCGCGTATGCCGCCCCAGATGACCGCTCCGCCCGTTTTGGTCTTTGCTTTGATGGCGGTCGTGAGATTGCCGCCGATAAATGTTCCTTTATAAATCTTGTCGTACATGTCGGCAACGACGACGTCGCCTTCGGTAAGACTGTCGATGACCCACTGATTGTAGTTACCTTTTCTGCCCTCTTGTGCGCCGACTCCGAACATGACTTCGTGCAGATCCGGGCGAGTGGGAACGAACGTTGCGGTTACCGCTCTTCCGACGAGTATTCTTCCGTCGTCGTGAAGCGTTTTAAGGTCGCCTTCGAACTGGCTTTCGTAACCTTTGACGAAAATGGGTTTCCACAGTTCTTCGAGCGTCATTTTGCGCATTTTTTCGAGATATTTATCGGCTACGCGCGGTCTGCCGTCGGGAAAACGTTCGCCTTTCCATTGCGGCGTGAGCGCGATTATCTGTTCTCTGTCGTTGAATTTAATCATAATTTCTCCTTGGATAAAAGCCAATCGTAATTGTCGTCGTTTGCGTACGTCTTGCTCCAGCAGTCGTGATCGCATTCGGGATAGATGAAAAGTTCGACGTCGCCGCCGCAGGATTTAAGCGCGGCGTAAATGTGCCTGCTCTCTTCGGGATAGACCACCTCGTCCTTTTCGCCGTGGAACAGGCGAAGCGCGATGTTTTTAAGCCTTGCGGCGTTCCAGTACATTCCGCCGCCGCAACAGATTATGCCGGCAGCAAAAAGATCGGGCACGCTCGACATGAGTTGGTACATGCCGTAGCCGCCCATGCTGACGCCCGAGCCGTAAAACCGTTTCCGATCGACGTACGGCTGCGAGTATGCGTGTTTCGCGAGTGCAATCAGGCTTTCGAACTTATCGAACCAGGTATCCGTCGCGCACTGCGGTGCGAAAATAACGCAGCCCAAGGCGTGTTCGGTGAGTTTTAAAATCACGCTGTGCTTTTTGATCATGCCGAGGTCGTCGCCGCGCGTTCCCGCTCCGTGCGTAAAAAATATGGTCGGATATTTCTTCGTTTTGTCGAAATTTTCGGGCTTATACAGGCAATACTTAATCCCGGCGAATTCTTTTTCTTCGCAAATCACAGGCTCATTCCTCCATCCACTTTAATATCCGCGCCGGTGATATACGCAGACTGTTCGCCTGCTAAAAACGCCACTATTCCGGCGCAGTCATCGGGCGAGCCGAACCTTCCCTCGGGTATGCACGCTTCCACCTTTTTCCTTGCCTCGGGGTCGTTATACACGGACGCGTTGCGCGGCGTCGCTATGGCTCCCGGCGACACGTTGTTTACCGTAACTCCGTACGGCGCGACTACTTTCGCGACGTTTTCCACAAGGCTCATGACCGCGCATTTGGTTGCGGCGTAGAAACCAAGTTCGGGGTGACGGCGGTGCTGATTCACGCTGCCGATCGTGATTATTCGCCCGAATCCGTTTTTCTGCATCGCAGGGTAGTACGCCTGCATGAGTTTTAACGTGCTGACGACGTTTACCTGCAATTGATTTTCGATGCAATCGTCGGAAATGTCGAGCCAGTTCTGCTTGTACTGCACGCTTGCGTTGAGGACGAGTACGTCCACGTCGCCCGTTTTATCTTTGAGCGCGGCGACTTCTTCGGACTTGCCGAGATCGCACGTTACCGCTCCGTACGCTCCGATTTCGTTTTTAATTCGTTTGGCTTTATTTATGTCCGACGAGCAATGCACGAACACTTTGAATCCGTCTTTAACGAGGCGAGCGGCAATCGCTTTGCCTATGCCCTGCGTGGATCCCGTTACGAGTGCGGTTTTCATAAGAGCACTTCCTTTCCGTTTTCGTCGAGATTGACGGTATAGGTTTTGCCGTCCGCGGTTACTTCGTATTCGCCGTAGAATCCGCGAAAAGTCGCTTTTCCGCCTTTCACTATAACGTCCTCGTCGGTGTTCCATACCTCTTTAATAAGGTGCTTAATGCGCTTGTAGGCAGGTTTTTCACTCATATCGAAGCGCAGCAGACCACCGCGGTAGTAGTTTTCTCCGTCCGCCATATTGCCGGGCGTGGTGAACGCGGCGTAACCGTCCACGAGATTCCAGTAGATGATCTGCGTGATCGCAGGATAGGAAAACCACATCGAATACAGTTTTTCGATGACGTCCGCCTGAAGTTGCTCGTCATGCTCTTCGGCGGTGTATGCCGGGATCGTGATCTCGGTGATCTGAACGGGCTTACCAAAGCGCGCGTAGTTATCGAGTACTTTCAGGCAGTGTGCGAGGTTATAGAACTTTCTCGTGCAGCGGAAATAGTCCTCCATGCGATAGAACATATGGTACTGCGCGCCCACGGCGTCCACTCTCGCGCCTTTAAGGAGCAGATTTTCGATCTGCATCGAATAGGCGTCCCACGGCATGGTATTGTGATCCCAGATAGCGCCCGACCACTCGTTTATGCAAAGAGTGTTGTTCGGAAAGTATTTTTCGGCTTGTTTAAAGCAAAACTCCATGAATTCGGGATTTTTGTAAAAACCGGTTTTTCCGCCCTCCCAGAACATTTCGTTGGTGACTTCTATCGTGGGGATTTTGTCCTTGTAACGCTCGGAAATTTGCCGCATGCGCTTTATTATGTGCTGTTTTACTTCTTCGTCGGACTTGTCTTTAAGCCATTCGGGGAAGAAATGATCGTAGCAAAGAGCGTGCTCGCGCGGCTCGATTCCGTTCTCCTCGCAGAATTTTACGCACAGATCGGTGGGCGGACGGCGATAGATTTTTTCGCTGTCGGCTGCGTAACGCGTTTTGCCGTCCTCGGGCTCGGTTGCGTCCCAGTAGAACGGAAGCGTGAGAAGATTGAACGTTTCTTTGATTTTCTGCTTATAAATCTCGTTTTTGTTTACGTCGTCGGGGAATTCGTCCAGCATGAACATATTGCAGCCGAAGCGGAATTTGTGATTTTTGAGTTTTACATGCACGTTTTTCGCGTTTCCGACGTCGAGCGTAAAGTCGCCTTTACGGTTTTTTTCGATGCCTTCGCGAATTTTTTTATCGGTTTGCTCGTCCGAGATAATCAATTGATCTATCGTGTAATCCATTATAAAATCGCTCCTTTTGAAAATTATGGTTTTTTAATTTTATTCGTTTTAATCAAGACCACTCGCGGTCGTTTGACCACTCTTTGTCCCACGCCGACGTTTCGCTCCAGGGCTTATCGCAATCCGCTTTCGCAAATTTTTCGATAAGCGCTTCGTTGAGGCTCTCGATACCCAGTCCGGGCGTGTCGGGCACTTTCATAAAGCCGTTTTCCATTTTGATCGCGGGGCTGACGAGATCGAACCATTCGGGGTGATCGACCGAGTGGAATTCGACGGCGAGCACGTCTTTAAGCGCGGCTGCGACGTGGACGGCTGCCATGAATCCGATCGGGCTTTCCGCCATGTGAATCGCAAGCGCGGCTCCGTATTTTTCGCACAGGTCGCCCACTTTTTTCATTTCCGCAAAGCCGCCGACAGTAAGAAGGTCGGGGTGAACGACGTTTACGCCGGCTGCCAGCACTTTTTCGAAGTTCTCGGCAAGAAAAATGTCCTCGCCGGTGCAGAGCGGAACGCAGCAATTGGATGCGAACTTTTTAAGTTGCTCGGTCTGCTGCCACGGAGTGAGGTCCTCCATCCATGCGATGTTGTACTTTTCCATTCTGCGCGCAAAGCGGATCGCGTCCTCGATTGCGACGTGACCGAAATGGTCGACGGCAAGCGGAACTTCGTAGCCGATGACGTCACGCACTTCGCGGACGTAGTTTTCGAGGTGGTCCATGCCTTTTTCGGTGAGGTGTATGCCGGTCGCGAAATGCGGAACGGTGAAAATCTGATAGTTTTTCCCGAACATCAGCGACTTGTCGATAGAGCCGGACTGGTGGCAAATCGCCTTCATGTTGTACTTTTTATAGTCCTCGATAAGACCGATCGGCGCGTTCAGCGTGCCGGGTTCGTCGTAGAGCAGTTCGATTCCGAGGTCCATTTTAAGGAACGTGAAGCCTTGCTCCATTCTCTTTTTAAGAGCCATACCCATATCTCTTCCCGTATGCTTCCCGTCCACGTCGGTATCGCAGTAGACTCGCACTTCGTCGCGCCATTTGCCGCCGAGAAGTTGGTATACGGGGACGCCGTAGAATTTTCCGATGATGTCGTAGAGCGCGACTTCGATGCCCGAAACGCCGCCGCCCTGACGCGAATGACCTCCGAATTGCTTTATTCTGTTGAATAATTTCTCGACGTTCAGCGGATTTTCGCCGATAAGACGGGATTTGAGCATTTTCGCATAAGTTGCGCTGGACGCGTCGCGCACTTCGCCGTAGCCCACGATGCCTGCGTTGGTGTAGATTTTAAGCAGAATCATGTGCTTGGGAAGTCCGTCGATGTCGGCAACGCGAAGATCTGTGATTTTAAGGTCGCTCGCTTTGATTTTTTGAGTCATAATACTCTCCTTTTCCTTGCAAAATTAAGTCGTTAGGTGTATAATACCTTTGTTTGCATCAATTATACAACATAGCAGGAATTTAATCAACAACTATATTCCGAACTTTGCAAACAATATTCCGCGCAGGAGACGGGACGATGAACGTTATCGGCGAACTTAACGACAAATACGGGAACGCGGTTTTCAGACTTTTTACATCGATTGCCGAGTGCCGCGAGGGTCAGTACCGCATGCATCGGCACACTCAGTACGAGATAGGTCTTATCGAGCGCGGCTGCGGATTTTACGACACCGAACACGGCAGGGAAGAGATTTCGAGCGGCGACGTTTTTCTGTTCTCGGCGAACGAATACCATTGCATCACCGACATTTTTCCGTGCGGAGGCAAGCGCGACATGCAGATACTCAATCTGCAGTTTTTGCCCGGGTTCATATCCGACGAAAAGGGCGGCGCGTTCGACTCGTTTATGCGGATATTCACCGACAGAAAGCCCGATTTTCGCAATAAATTGGACGAAAACAACCGTTATACGGGCGAAATTCAGAACTATATGCTGCGGATTAAAGAAGAATGCGAGCAGAAACGACCTTGCTACGACGTACTTGCAAAAGGACTTTTGTGCGCTCTGCTGGTAACTCTTTACCGCTATTTCGGGCTGTGCGATCCGGTTTGCGACGACGAAAAACCTGCTTGTTTGCACCTTAGCGACGTCATGCGCGCGGCGGCTTATATGAACGAGCATTACTGCGAGGACATAACGCTTGCGGATATTCTGGCGGCGGCTAATCTCGGAAAAACCGCTTTTACCTCCGCTTTTCACGAGGTTTTCGGCATGACCGCGTGGGATTACCTCAACATTAAGCGCATCGAAAAGTCGCTCGGGTTGCTTAAAAACACGGACGAAACCGTTCTTTCGGTCGCGGCGGCGTGCGGCTACAACAATACGGCAAATTTCAATCGGATTTTCCGCAAGATTACGGGGCTTACTCCCCGGCAATACCGCGTAAGTCACGGCAAGTGAGAGTTTTCGGCACCGATTTTACAAGAGAAGGATTTATATGTTTACCATTGCAATTACCAACGTTTTAGTCACATTATGCTATGTCATACCGGGCTTTTTGCTCGGAAAATTAAAAAAAGCGGACGGAGCGCATCTCTCTACGCTCTCTGCCGTTCTGGTTTACGTTTGTTCGCCGTGCATGATTATCGGCGCGATGTGGAAAAGCAAGCCGACGGCTCAAGAACTGATGTCGATGGGGCTATTCTTTATTATCGTATTGTCCCTTCAGGCGGCGTTCATGCTGGTTTTGTTCCTGATTTTCCGCAAAAAATTCGACGACGGTAAGTACAGAATTCTGACCATCGCGTCGGTTATGGGCAATTGCGGCTTTTTCGGTCTGCCGATCGTGAAGGCATTGTTCCCCGGCAACACGATGGTTATGAGTTATTCCTGTCTTGCGAGCGTCGCGCTTAATCTGCTGTCGTTCACCGTCGGTGTGTTCTGCGTTACCGGTGATAAAAGCAAGGTTAATTTGGTTAAAGGCATTTTTAATCCGAACACGCTGGGGCTGATCGTCGGTTTTGCGTTCGCATTTTTGGGAGTGCGCGAACTTCTGCCCGAAGCGTTTGTGACCGCGCTCGAACTCGTGGGCAACTCCTCTACGCCGATTTGCATGATAATTCTGGGCGTTCGGCTTGCGTGCGTGCCGTTCGGTAAACTGTTTGCGCGACCGTTCGTTTATCTGACGTGCTTTATGAAACTGGTGGTTTTTCCGCTGTTTTGCTATGCATCCGTGTATTTTCTGCCGATTAACGAGGTTTTGAAGGCGAGCGTACTCGTTTTAACTTCCGTTCCGTGTGCCTCGATGATTCTGAACATCGCTGAACTTTATGACGGCGAGCGCGAACTCTCGGCAAACAGCGTACTCCTCTCCACGCTTTTGTGCTTTATTACCATTCCGCTTTTAACTCTCCTCGTACAATAATTTTCTTTCCTTTTTGAAAAAAAGGAAGCGGACAGCCAACGGACGCCTGTCCCTACAATAAGAGGTCAATAGTGCTTCTATCTATCCACCTCATAACTTAAAAGTTTTTGCTTACTTTTTACAAAAAAGTAAAAAAAATACGCAAGTCGAATGACCTGCGTATTTTTGAAATCTTTGATTGAAGCGCGATTATCTCTTGGAGAACTGGGGTGCGCGACGTGCTTTTTTCAAGCCGTACTTCTTTCTTTCCTTCATTCTCGGATCGCGAGTGAGGAATCCGGCTTTCTTGAGTTCTGCCTTGTAGCCTGCGTCTGCTTCGATGAGCGCGCGAGCGATACCGTGGCGGATTGCGCCTGCCTGACCGGTGTAGCCGCCGCCGCAAACGTTGACGTAAACGTCGAACTTGTCTGCTGCGTTGACGAGGTTAAGGGGCTGATTGACGATGTATTTCATGGTGTCGAGACCGAAATATTCGTCGAGAGTGCGCTTATTTACGACAACAGTGCCGCTGCCGGGAACAAGACGAACGCGGGCAACCGCTTTTTTACGTCTGCCGGTTCCCCAATATTGCAATTTTTTCTTCATAGCGGATTTTGCTGCCATATTAGTTGTACCTCTTTACCAGATTGAGCACTTCGGGCTTCTGCGCTGCGTGCTCGTGTTCTGCGCCCTTGTAGATGCGCACTTTAGTAAGCATTTTTCTTCCAAGACTGTTCTTGGGGAGCATACCTTTGATAGCGATATAAAGCGCGTCGTCGCTCTTTTCTTCCATCATCTTTTTGTACTGGATAGCCTTTAAGCCGCCCATGTAACCGGTATGATATCTGTAGTATTTCTTCTCGAGTTTCTTGCCGGTGAGATACATCTTATCGGTGTTGATTACGATAACGAAGTCGCCTGCATCGACGTTGGGGGTGAAGGTAGGTTTGTTTTTGCCTCTCAGAATAGCGGCAACCTGGCTTGCGACTCTGCCCAGCGGCATATCGCTAGCATCTACCAAATACCACTTACGCTCGATATTGTTTTCGTTAGCCATAAATGTTTTCATGGTGTTAACCTCATATTTAGTTATTAGCGCAGACCGCCGAAATTTCACGCTGACGACGCTCCACTGCTATCGGGACTGCGAATTTTTTCCGCGCAAAGGGCTAATCTGCACGCAAAAAAGAACGCACTCACACGAATGCCCTAATATTTTACTACATTAGCGTTCGTATGTCAAGCAAATTCGAGTGATATTTGCGCTTTTTTGGCATCTTTTTCACTTTTTTACGCATTTTGCCGCATCGTTTGCTTAATCGGCAGAAAACGCACTTGTTCCTCTTCCTTTATATGAAAAAGCAGCGTTCCGGTGCGAGCGCTGCTTTTCGGTTCGTTTTTACTTTTACTTAATTATTCTGCCAAAGCGGGTTTCTTCTTTGAGAGAAGAACGATTACGATTGCGACAACAGCAAGTGCCGCAATTATACCGATAGTCCAACCTACCGCTGCGCCGCAACCTGCTTTTTCGGTGCTTTCGCCAACCGAGATTTCATAGGTGGCAGTCTGTCCTTTATAAGTAACGGTGACGGTGACTGCGTCGGCAACTGCGGAAGTGTCGAAACCGCTTATCATATCTGCGGTGACTGCGACGTTTTCTTCGAGAACGGTTTTATTTCCGTCTTTGTCGTCGTAGGTATACGCTGTGAGCGTAAGTCCGCTTACGTTAAGGCTGTCGCCCTTGCGATAGGAAAGTTTAGCGTTTTCGGTGTTGAGTTTGATTTCGCCGACTTCGGACTTGATTTCGCTTTCGAGTTTTTTACCGACGAAGAACGGATCGTTGTTGCCTTCCAAGCCGTTGAGATCGTAGAACATGGTATAGCCGGAATAATCGTCGGACTTACCGAAGAACACGAGGTAATCAGCCTGAATATCGCTCATGAAAGTGGCTTCGGTGACATCGGAGAATATAGTAGTATCGTTTTCGCCGTCAAGGCTTACCGAGTGCAGTTTGATCGCGCTGTCTTCGGTGACGACGTAGAACATCTTGTCGGTAGTATGATTTACGAATTTCGCGCTTGCTCCGCTTGCGAGCGTTTTAACCGTGCCGTCGGGCGCGTATAACGTAAGGTCGTTATTGGAAGAAGTGGTTGCGTTTGCAGCGGTGAGCAGAACGTATACCGCGTTGCTGCCGACGCCGATTCCGGGGACGAAGCAGTTGATTGCGGTTGCCTTGGAAATATTGGCAGAAGCAAGCACGGTGTGATCTTTTTCGAACGCGCCGTTGTACTTTTCTTCGCCGTGCAGTTTCTTGAAAGATTCGCTGCCGTCGATAAAGTAGTTGTACATATCGGTTGCGCGAATGTTCATGATGCCGTCGGTGGTCATTTTATAGAGAAGCATACCGCCCTGAACGTCGAGAAGAGTTGCGTCGCCGCCTTCGTTGAACAGAGTGTTTTCGCTTCCGTCGGGACGAACGAACGACATGAGTTTATCGGATCTGTAGTTTTCGACGTCGCTGCCTTTGGTTCCGTAGTAGATGAAATCGTATACGGTGTCGGTGGGAATATTGTAGTAGTATTCGCTCTTGACGGGCATAATCACTTCGGTGACCTTTTCCGCGATCGTGTTCTTTTCTACGACGTCGCCGGTCTTTTCGTCGATGCGCGCGCTCATAAGAGTGTCGTTATCGCCGGTTTCGACGTAAGTGAGATAGATGTTGTTATTGTAGCAATAGAAACCGTATGCCTTGTCCTTGTTTGCGGACTCGCTGGTGAGCAGTTTCTGAGTCTTTCCGGTAGCGAGGCAAACGCGATAGAATTCGTTATAGTCTGCCATTACGGTGCCGGACTTGTTTTTCTGATTGCAGGGGCTGGCAAAATAAATGTAGCCGTTGTACGCATACAGACCGCCGCCCGAGTATCCGCTCGTTCCGACGGTTTTGGAAGAAATCAGTTCGACGTTCACGACGTTGATTTCTTTATTGTCGTACGAAGTGCCTTTTTCGGAAACAAGACGAATACCGCTGTTTTCGTCGCGTTTAATCGAGAACTTCGCGGTGTTGCCGGTTTTGTAGTCGCCGTTTACGAGCTTGTCCCCGTCGATGACGACGCTGCCCTTCGTATCGGTCATTTCGCCGGTGAGTTCGGCGCGATAGAGCGCGCCCTTAATGACTTCGCCCGCTTTGTTGTTCTTTCCGTCGGTATCTTCGTAGCCGCGCGTTCCGTTGATAAAGTACAGATAGTTACCGTACTGAACGACGCTGCCGCCGTTACCGCTTATCGAATAGTTGAAATTCTGCGATTTGAACTCGGTTTTAGCAACGTCGGTCGCCGTTCCGCAACCCGCAAAACCGAATACGCATACAAGCGCGATGGCTATGATTGTTACGATTTTTTTCATCAATGCTGTTACTCCAAAAATTAAATCATTATCTATTATAGCCAAATTGCCGCAATAAGTCAACTGTTTTATGATTGTCTATCGGAATTTAACAGCATTTTTCGCACCGAAATTACGTTTTCGCAAGCACACGGGACTTTTTTACCCGTACGCCTACCGTATTAAAAGGGATTTACGACGCTCTCGCCCGTGACGGCGTCCTGATAGAGTATCCACACGCCCTCTCCGTCGGGTTTTTCGGGATCGAAACTCCACCACCGTGCGTTTTCGCCCAGTTCCTCGGGAGGGGCTTCGGAATTGTTTTTACCGGGCATGCCGTACGCGACATAGTCGGGGCGAGTGCCGATTATTCCGACGACGTAGTAGCCGTTTTTCTCGCACGGAATTTTTACCCATTTGGTTCCGGGCATGTTTTTTTCGAGAATTGCGACGTGCTCGGCTGAAGAAAAAAGTTTCTCCATTTTGGGGCGTATTTCGTCGTAAAAATCGGCGGCGAGCGGCACCACCTTTCTTCTTCTGCGCTCAAGCGTTACGAAACGGCTTTTTTCGGAGGGTTGCTCGGGCGAGGGATATTTTACGCTTTCAAGAGGAACTGACGCGACGCTTTTGCGAATCGAGGAAGTTTTTGCGGGCACTCCTTCTCTTCCGTCCGAAAGCGGATTAACAGCCAGTACGAACTTTTTTTGCAGCGCGAAAAATCCGCAAAACTCCGTCGTTTTCTCTTCTTCGTAGCCGAGCAGATACGCGCGCGACATAGCCGACAGCGAACGGTTTTGCATAGGGCGGAAGATTTTTGCTTTATCGTCGGACTTAATCGGCGGCATGATTTCGTACTCCTCGGGAAAATAATTGTTTTGCGCTATCGCTTCGTCGTCGTAGTGCGGTGAAGCAGTCGGGTTTTGGCGCATCTCTTTTTCAAAAACGTTCTTCTCAGTCTTCTTCTCACTGTTTTTCGGTACATATTGCATCACTCCGTCGGTCATATTTGCCTGCCACAGCCTGTGTTTGGACAGCGTTCCGTACAAAACGGCTCTGCGCGACCGAGCGTCGATTATCATGTAATGCGCATCGGGCGTCGGCGCAAACGGCAAAGCGATAACGTCGCCGCCGATTTTATTCACGAATTTGTTTTCGCCGTCTTTTATCGCAAGGTACAGAATTTGATTTTCGTTCGGTTTAACGGAACATCTGAGCCTGCTGCCGCCTATCGAGGTTTCTATCGTCGCGCACGCCTTACCCTGCTCTCCGCTTAAAATCACGAGCGTTTTCTTATACTCCACCATAACTCTCCTTAAACTGCGGTCTTATAGATTTATATGTCGCGAGTGCGAAAAAATTGCATTTTTCTTTCTTTTGGCACGAAAAATCGGGCGGCTTTACGGCTTTTCGGGAATAAAAAAAGAACGGCTTTTAACCGTTCCGTGATTTTTTTTGTTTCGATTCGGAAATTTATTTATCGATTGAGGGCTGCTCTTCGTAAGGCTCGGGCTTTTTCTTTTTTTGCATGAGCGCGAACGCGACGAGCGATAAAAGCATGAGCGCAGGGAAAATTATCGCGATGAGAACACCGGCTCTGAGGTTGCCGTCCGCTCCCGAAACGAGCCCGGTAAGCGTGGGACCTGCCGTGCATCCTATATCGCCTGCAAGAGCGAGCAGCGCAAACATCGCAGTTCCTCCGAACGGCAGCGTTTTAGTGGCGTTGCTGTACGTTCCGGGCCACATTATACCGACCGAAAAACCGCACAGGGCGCAGCCGGCAAGTCCTATTGCAGGGTTACTTACAAGCGAGATCATCAGGTAGGAACATATGCACAGGCAGGAACTGAATAGCATATACGCTTCCAGTTCCATTTTCTCGCCGAATTTGCCGAAAATGAGCCGCGAAACGCCCATGGTAAGCGCGAACATCGTGGGTCCGAGCAAGTCGCCGAGCGTTTTGGATACGTTAAGTCCCGTTTCCGCAAACGCAGACGCCCACTGGCTTACCGCCTGTTCGCTTGCTCCGGCGCACACCATCATAAGCATGAGCAGCCAGAACGTGCCGCTTTTTATCAGTTTTTTGAGCGATCCCGAACCGGGTTCGTCGCCTTCGAGTTTGTATATCGGAACGACGGCAAACAAAAATACGTTAAAAATCGGAACTATCGCCCACAGCAAGGCGAGAATACGCCAGTTGTCTATTCCGAACAGTGCGAAAAACGCGGTCGAAACCAGCACGACGCCGACGTGTCCCCAACAATAAAACGAGTGCAGAAGGCTCATGGTCTTTTCTTTATTATCTGTGGGGCAAGCCTCTACTATCGGGCTGATTATCACTTCTATAAAGCCGCCGCCGATTGCGTAGACGACGACGCAAATCATTAGTCCGACGAAGGCGTCGGGCAGAATCTGCGGCAGAAACGAAAGCGACGCAAGCCCGACAGCCGAAAAAACGTGCGCCATGATTGCGCTCGCACGGTAGCCGATCGCCGAGATGAGTTTCGCACTCAACGCGTCGATGCAAAGTTGTATGACGAAATTAACCGTGACGAGCAAGGTTATTTTTTCGATCGGAATACCGTACGTTTTGTTGAACGTGACGAACAAAAGCGGCACGAAATTATTTACTATTGCCTGCGCTATGTAGCCGATAAAGCACGCTTTTACCGTGAGCGCGTAATTTTTCTTTTTCACATAAACCTCCGTGCGATTTTCAGGCTCTTACTGTATTATATCGCATAAATCGCACTTTCGGTGACTTTATCTTTATTATTTGCTCTCGATTACGACAGGATAACCTTCGATTAGATCGTACTTGTCGATTGCCGAGCGCAACTCTTCGTTCGTTACGGCTTTAAGGCTTTTACCCTGTTTTGCCGCGACCGCGAGTACCGCTCCGCCGCCCTCTCCTATGCTTGCCACGATGGGCATGATACGATAGGACGCCTGCGCTTCGTGCGTAGAAGAAATGCATCTTCCGACGACCATCAGGTTGCTTTTGCCCACAGGGAGCAGCGAGCGATAAGGCACGGTGTAGTATTCGCCCTCGGGGATCCAATAGTGCGAGGTTCCGCTGCCGTCGGGCGAGTGAATGTCTATATCGTAATTGCCGGTTGCAATCGCGTCGGGGAATTTACGGCAAGCGACTATGTCATCGGCGGTGAAAGTGTATTCGCCCTCTATCATGCGGCTTTCGCGCACGCCGATTTCCACGGACGAGGACAAAAGCGTCGAATTCTTACAGGACGGAGCGTTGTCGCGCAGGAAGCGATACAGTTCGAGCATTTGCTTTCTGCCTTCCTTTTCCGCCTTACTTTTTTCGAACGCGTCGACGGGGCTGCGCAGCACTCTCGTGGAATTGAGGTGCAGAACGCTGTCGGTCGTGGTGCGGAAAGCAAGCACGTCTTCGCGCGGGTTGATGAATTCGCCGGCTGCGAGTTTTTTCTTCCACAGTTCGTTTACGGCTGCGTGATCTTCCGCAAAGTACTTTTTGACGTCCACGTTGCCCATACGGAAGCACAGCGTCATGGGCTGGCACTTGTTGTCGTTTTCTCTGCCGACACGGTATTTACAGCCCGAAAGCGTAGACAAGAGCGCGTCGCCGGTCGCGTCGATAAAATAATCGGCTTCTATATCGAGTTTTCCGAACGCGCCCGAAACGGTGATTTTTTCGACCTTGTCGCCGTCTGTTGCGGCATCCGTCAGCGACGCGTGGAAAAGAACGTCTACGCCGTAGTAATCGGTCATGTCGTCCAGCGTGATTTTCAAAAACTCTTCGTTGTACGCGGTTTTGTCGAACGCAAGCACTTTATATCCGTTCTCGCCGCCGTCGGTTTCGGCATACGCGCTCATCCGATCGAGAAATTCCGAGAACAGACCGCGGTTGAGCATTACTCTTCCGTCTTTGGTTTTCATGCGATAGCCCATGAACGGCAGAACGTAGTTAAGGCTTGCCGCTCCGCCGAGCGTTCCGCTTTTCTCTATCAGAAGAACGCTTAAACCTTCCCTTGCCGCCGCGCAGGCAGCCATGGTCCCGGAAAAACCTCCGCCCACCACCGCAACATCGTATTTTTTCATAATTTTCTCCTTGTGTCGCCGCGCCTGACGAGCGCGACTTTTTTCTTTTTTACTATTATATCATTTTCGGGTTGCATTGCGCCGAAAATAAAGTATATTTATGGGCTTGTTTTCGGATATGAAAAAAGACCGACGGAAACTTTTTACGGAATCGGTCGGTCTTTTAGGTCGGGTTTGATTCAAAAGATTTCTATTTGTTCTTTTTAAACTCGACGAATTGTTCGTAGTTAGAAACGTTTTTGCTGTCGGTGTAGTCGATAAGCGTTTCGATGACTTCTGTTTTCGCGGCGACTGTTTCTTCGTCGTAAGTGCCTTTAAGAAGCGCGTCGATTTCTTTTTCTGCGACTTCTGCGGCTGCGACAGCCATACCTTTGCGGTTGTATGCGTTATAAAGCGTTACTTTATAGCAAGCGGCTTCGACGGAGGGCGCTTTTTCGCGGATGAGCGCGCCCACCGAGGTTCCCATGACTTCGGTGCAATATTTTTCGCTGAACGTTTCGTAAACGCCGTACTTCTCTATGAGTTGTTCGCCCGTGAGCGTGCAACCGTACGCCATGCCTTTAAGTTCGCCGAGGTACTGCTCTGCGGTAGATTGCAGTTTGGTTGCGTATGCGGAAACCGTTTTATCGAGCATATCGTTAAACGCGGTAAGATCGGCGTCTGCGAGCGTTTCGGGGATGCACTCGTTTATCGCGGCGTAGATTTCTTCCAATGCGCTCAGGCGTTCGTAGAGAGCGTCGAGAGCAGCGTTTTCGAGGTCGAATTCGCCGAGCGCGGAGATAAGCGAAACGATTTCGGTCTTTGCGTCCTGTTCGCTTTCCACTCTCTTATCGACGTAAGCGGCAAGTTTATCCGCATGCGCTGCCGCAAGGTAATTGAGTTGCGCGGCGCTGAACTTACCGTACTTGGAGTTAAGCGAAGCGATTTCGGTTTCGGCAATCGAGGCAGCGAAGTCGTCAACCGCTTTTTTGTCGTTTTCGTAGTCGGCTTTAACTTTTTCGGGCAGGAAAGTAAGCGTGCTGCCGCCCCACATAGAGCGTTCGACGTGATAAGCGTTGAATACCATTTGCTTTTCTTTATCCGAAAGTGCGTTGAACGCATCGGCTGCCGGCTGAACGGTTGCGTAGTACTCGGAAGTGAGTGCGTAGTTTTCGGTAAGCGCGGTCATAAGACTTCTGACGTTTTTGGTCTTATCGTAGAGTGCTGCGATTTCGGTTACGTTCTTGTCGTAAGAGTAGTCGGCATTGTCCGAGAGAACGAGCGACAGTACGCGCACGAGATCGTATTCTTTGTTTTCGTCGAAAATTTCTTTTGTGTCAATGTCATAGCAGTAAATCGACAGCGAAGGCAGCGTTTCGGCGTACTCGGTTACGGGGATAGCGAGTTCGATTGACGCAAGCGGTTTATCGATTCCAAGCATCATGGGGACCATTGCGCCGGCAGTTGCTCCCATAGAATCGATGAGGGTATCCTGGAGATTATCCCAGAAAAGCATATTGATAAGACTTACTATTTCGGGACTTACCGCGACGGTGACAACGCCTTGTTCGTAGTTGCCGGTGAGTACCTGCGGAAGCAGTTCGGCGATTACGGGCAGCATTTCTTTTATAGTGTCCATATCGAACGAGGGCGCGCCTTCTTCGTCCTGCGCCGACGCGGCGTTAAGTCCGCCGAGTTTTTCGAAATAGGTTACAATTTTTTCTGCGCCTTCCTCGTCCTCGCTTTCCTTTTCGATAAGGAAATATGCGTTCCCGTTTTCGACAACGAGATTGAGTTTACCTGCGTCGGCAAAAGCATCGAACCATACGGGAAGGTCGGACGTGAACATCGACGCAATTCCGAGAAGGGATTTTACGGTATCGGACACTGCGACTTCCGCTTCGGCTTTGAACGCTTTGACGGGGTCGGGCTGCGACATATCGTAGGTCATGCCGAGCGTTACGGTTGCTGCTGCTTCGTCGCCCTCGAATGCTCCGCCGAGCATAACGTCGACTTTTTTCGAGAAGGTAAGTTCGCTGACGTATTTATCGAGATCGGACGGCAGCGTGTATTTTTTGTCTGACAGAGCGAATTCCGCGGACGCGGTGGTTTCGCCGAACGTAAAGTCTGCGCCTATAACGCCCACTCTTCCGCCGCGGACGTACGCGTTCATCGAAAGAGAGAACTCGTCCTTGTTTTCGATAAGTCCGGCAGACTGAAGCGCGGCTGCGATAACGTCGTTATAAGCGTCGGCAAGCGTTATGACGAGAGTGTTTTCGTCCGTTTCCGACTTGGTTATCTTGAAGAATTTAGTGGTGTCGATGTCGGTGATTCCGATGCCGTTCTTTTCGGGAACGTTCGTGGAGAACACGAATTTACCGCCGAAAAGATCGAGATAGAATTTTCCGTCGTAGTAGGTTACGCTTGCGTTGCCGACGGGCGAAATCACGGAAGCGGTAGCCTGAAACGCAGTGTACAGATTTGCCGTTCCGTTCATAAGACCGTTGATGTCCGCCTTTCCTTCTATTCTGAGGGGCAGGCTGACGTCGCCGAGCGAAACTCTGCCGTTAAGCGCGATACCGTTTTCGAGATCGGACTGCAAAAGTGCGGAAACCAGTGCTTCGAGATTGTCGTCCTTGGCTTCGGTTTTGCCGGGATCGATCCTGGTGGGCTGCTCGTTGATTGCGCCGTTGAAAGCGTCGGAGTCGGGCAGAGTTACTTCGGAGTCGAAGTTTTCGAAATACACGGTGTTTTCTTCCTCGCAACCGACTTTTCCGAGAACCGCGATAGAGATGTTATAGGTGCTGCGATAGGAATAGGAAACCGGCGTAAAGTCCTTTTTTATTACGAGAGTGGCTTCGGTGTCCTTGGTGAATTCGGGATAGCCGTCCAGCCCTCCCACCATTTTCATCTGGCGGACGAGAAGCGCGTGAGCGGCGTCCTTGTCCAATACTATTTTATAAGTATAGGTGTCGCCTTCGACGTTTTCCAAAACCGCGTAACGGACGGAATCGTGATTGAACACATGTCCGCTTATGGTCTTATCGGGAGTAACGCCGTAGATCGCGAGGTAGTCGTCGTACGTCGCGGTGTCGATGGTTCCGGAATTGTTGCGGTATGCCGCTTTTCCGTTCTTGACCATGACTTCGTGGCGTGTGTTGACCAGCGTGGAGTTCGAAATCGAATCGGTGTAGTATTCGTTGCCGTTTTTAACCTTGGTGCACTGCGTATTCTGCGTGTAGGTTATAAAACCTTTCTGCGCTACGGAAGTGCCGCTGCTTCTTGTCGTGAAAGTGGAATACGAATCGAGTTTTCCCACTACCGCGTAGATTACGGTTTCGGCGTCGTAACTGTCGGGCGCGTTTTTGAGCGACGTTACAGACGTGTCTTTGCCCGCAACCGTTTCCGGCACGGTAACGTTTTCGCCGTTGCAAGCGACTGCAGACAAGCCGCAAACGCAAAGTGCAAACGACAAAAGCATTGCAATCAGTTTGTTCTTTTTCATTTATAATCTCCTTTGTTCCGCGAGCCGAAGCCCGCTTCGTTTGTACGTTAGTATTGTACATTTTCATCGCGAGTATATCAATCGTTTTGACACCCGAAACCGAAATTCGTCCCTCTTGTATCGGGAGAACACACTCTCACAAAATGAGAATTTACCGAAAACATTTGACTTTTGGCAAAAAAAGCGGTAAAATCAATGATATGGAAGAGATGAACGAAAATAATATCGAAGGCGTGATTTCGGAGAATCTGACCGCACTCAGAAAAAGCAAGCAGTTGAAACAGTCCGAACTTGCCGAGATAATGGGCTATTCGGACAAAACCGTGAGCCGTTGGGAAAGCGGTGCGACCGTCCCGGACATAGCGACTCTCGCCAGGCTTGCCGACTTTTACGGACTTACCGTGGACGACCTTCTGCACGAGGACGCGGTTAAAGTGGCTTCGAGCGAGGCTCGACAGCAAGAAAAAGAAGATAACCGCGACAAGATTGCCATTCTTTTACTCGGCGTGCTTACCGTGTGGCTGATTGCGGTAGTCGTTTACGCCGCCTTTCAGATAGTTAAAGGCGTTAAATTCTGGCAGGTGTTCGTGTGGGCGGTTATTCCGTCGGTCGTGCTTGCCTACCGCTTTAACATCAACAACAAAAATATCAAGTGGCTTAACACGGTTTACCTTTCCGTTGCCGTCTGGGGCGCGGTTACGGCGATTTATCTGCAACTGCTGCAATACAATCTGTGGGTACTTTTTCTGGTTCCCATCCCCGTGCAGGCGATGGTGGTCGTGTTTACGCTGTTCCGTAAGCCCAGAAAGAGAAAAGGTCAGCCGCACGGACTTTTCAGGTTCTTCGACAACTGACGAAAGTCGGAAATGCGGATATAGGCGCGCATTTATCCGAAAAGCACTCTTCTACCCGATTAGAATAACGTTAAAACGCGCTCCTCTCTTACCCGAAAAGGAACGCGTTTTTTGTTTACGCTTTTTTACGATAAAACGCCCGAGGGTCAAGCAATGACTGCCGCCGCGAGCGTTTTTCTTTTTTTGACGTTTTTAATCAGCGATCGGAAACTTCGGTTATACGTTTTCTCTGCGCCAAATAGAACAGAAGCAGCAGCGCCGCGTTAATGCCGAAAGTAGCCGCTTCGGTTATGAGCATATGAACGGGAGCGGACGTTATTCCCTTGAACACGATAAGTTGCAGAATCGGATAAATTGCCATTGCTCCGACAACGGCGATAATCGAAACTGTCAGAAACGCTTTTTTGTCCATTTTTCCGCCGAAGAAATAAGCCATGCCGAACGCCGCGACCGCAGATACGATAGATCCCACCCAGTAGGGGACGGGCGACTTAGCCATAAGCAGCCACGAGAAGAAAAACTGCATTATAACGCCGAGCACCGCCATAATCGCGGTTCTGCCGTAATTGCCGGTGAGTGCCTTTTTGCCCTCTTTCGTGGTGTCGTGAGCCATATCATCCAGAAGCGTTTGTTCGCAGCCCGAATGATAGCAGATAGTGAACATATCGGGAAGGCGAACGTATTTTTTGCTGTTCGCGTCCAGTTCGCCGCCGCAGACCGCGCAGTAACCTTCGCCTTTTATTCCGTTTTTCGCAAGTTGTTCGGGAACGAGGCGTACGGTTCTGTCGAGGTCGCTTATATAATCGCCCATACCTCTTTGAGGACCGAAAAGTCCTCCGCCGTTCGCACTCTTGATTTTGACGCTTGCACCGTAAGGCGTTATGCGCAGATTGTAGTCTTTAACGGATATATTGCTCAGAATCTTGCGCATGAGTTCCATTGTGTCGGGCGTGGTGTGGAACGTGAAGTTGACGAAAGCATAGCGGTAGCCGTCCGTATCGACGATGACGAATATGTCGTTTATAACTCCGCAAGCGGTGTTGCCGTCCACTTCGAGTCCCGCTCCGCCGAGGACGCCGAGAATGTATTTATCCATAAACTCCTCCTGTTTTTTCTTTTATTTTTTGAGTTCGATAAGCGATTGATCCCACATTTCGGGAGCGTCGTAGCCCATGAAGTTTACCATGGTTGCGGCGACGTTACTGAGTCCGAATTTGCCTTCGTCGGCTTTTACGGTGTAGGCGTCGCGATAGTAGTTATCGTAGATAAAGCAGGGAACGGGGTTGAGCGTATGGCTGGTTTTTGCCTTATACTTGCCATTTTTATCGGTTTTGAGCGCGCCTTTTTTATCCACTTCGTACATCTCGTCGGCGTTGCCGTGGTCGGCGGTGATGAGCGCGACGCCCTTGAGTTTGTCGACGACGTCGATAATTCTCTTAATCTGCAAGTCGAGCGCTTCCATAGCACATTCGGTTGCGGCAAGGTTGCCGGTGTGACCGACCATATCGCCGTTGGGGAAGTTGACGCGCAGGTATTTATACTTGCCGCTTTCGAGACATTCGATGAGTTTGTCGGTGATTTCCGCGCATTTCATCCAGGGGCGCTGTTCGAAGGGAACGACGTCGGACGGAATTTCGATGTAGGTTTCGAGTTTGTCGTTGAATTTACCCGACTTGTTTCCGTTCCAGAAATAGGTTACATGACCGTATTTCTGCGTTTCGGAGATGGCGAGTTCTGCAATTCCGGTATCGGAGAGGTACTCGCTCATGGTGTTGGTGATTTCGGGGGGATTGACGAGATATTTGTGCGGAATGTGGCGGTCGCCGTCGTATTCGAGCATACCGGCGTACACCACTTTCGGAAAGCGGACTCTGTCGAATTTGTCGAAGTTTTCGCTGTCGAACGCAAGCGAAATTTCGATTGCGCGGTCGCCGCGGAAGTTATAGAACACGACGCTGTCGCCGTCCTCGATTGTTCCGACGGGCTTACCGTCTTTTGCGATGACGAAAGGCGGCAAATCCTGATCGATGACTTTAAGTTCGTTTCTGTAAGCCGTGATTGCTTCTTCCGCGGAAGCGAACTGTCTGCCCTCGCCGAGAACGTGCGTTTTCCAGCCTTTTTCGACCATTGCCCAGTTGGCTTCGTATCTGTCCATGGTGATGTTCATTCTGCCGCCGCCGGACGCGATCATGACGTCGAAATCGGGGCTGCGGAGAGTGTTCATGAATTCTTCGAAGGGACGGACGTAATCGAGCGCGGAAGTTTCGCCCACGTCTCTGCCGTCGAGCAGGATGTGAACGCGCACTTTTTTAACGCCTTCCTTTTTCGCCTCTTCCATCATTGCTTTTAAATGGTCGATATGCGAGTGAACGTTTCCGTCGCTGAAAAGTCCGAGGAAATGCAGCGTGGAATTGTTGTTTTTGACGTTAGCGACCACCTCTTTCCATGTGTCGGAAGCAAACATTTTGCCGCTTTCAATGGACTGACTGACCAGTTTTGCGCCCTGAGCGAAAACCTGACCGGAGCCGAGCGCGTTGTGACCGACCTCGGAGTTGCCCATATCGTCGTCGGAGGGAAGTCCGACAGCGGTGCCGTGCGCTTTGAGTTTGAGCATCGGATAGTTTGCCGCAAGCATATCGAGCGTGGGCGTGTAGGCAAGTTTTACGGCGTTTCCGGCGTTATCGGGAGCGATTCCCACGCCGTCCATTACTATCGTAAGGACAGGTCCTTCGACGTTTAATTTGCAATTTGCTTTTTTGAGTATTTTAGACATGTTTTACTCCTTAAAAATTCGCAAAACGGAGCGAATACGCTTCGCTCCGCCGTATTTTACGATTAGTTGTTGAAATGCACCACTTTGGAAAAATCTTCCGCTTTAAGCGATGCTCCGCCGATAAGACCGCCGTCGATGTCGCTCATAGCCATGAGTTCGGACGCGTTCTTTGCGTTCATGCTTCCGCCGTACTGAATACGAACTTTGTTAGCGACGGGACGGGTGAACATTTTTGCAAGCGTTTTTCTGATGAATTTGATGGTCGTGTTTGCCTGCTCTGCGGTTGCGGTGACGCCGGTACCGATTGCCCAGACGGGTTCGTATGCGATGACGACGTTTTTCATATCCTCTGCGGAAATGCCCTCGAGTCCGCCTTCGAGTTGCGCGCGGAGAACGGTTTCGGTTTTACCGCCGTTGCGTTCGTCGAGCGTTTCGCCGACGCAGACGATGGGTTTGAGTTCGTTTTTAAGAGCCTGCACAAGGCGCATATTTACCGATTTGTCGGTTTCGCCGAAATACTGACGGCGTTCGCTGTGACCGATGATGACGTATTCGGCGCCGACTTCTTTAAGCATAGCCGCGCTGATTTCGCCGGTGAAAGCGCCCTTGTCCGCCCATGCGACGTTCTGCGCGCCGACCTTTATTTTGGAACCCTTAACGAGTTTCTTTACTTTTTCGATGCAAGTGAAAGGCACGCATACGACGACGTCGGTGCGGGTTACGTCCTTTACGAGCGGCTTCAAAGCGGTGATAAGTTCTTCGGCTTCCGCCTTGGTGTTATTCATTTTCCAGTTTCCTGCGATGATAGGTTTTTTCATTTTACTACTCCTGTATTTATTGCTGTTTATATAGTCGATTTAACCGACCGCATATATTATAATACAATTTAACGCTTTTTTCAAGCGAAAATCGGGTGAAATACAAACTTTTTTACTCTATTTTGCTTTGTTTTGGCGCACATATTCGTACACGACGAGCGCAGCGGCGACCGACGCGTTGAGCGAGTTCACTTTCCCGAACATGGGAAGCGTTACTACTCCGTCGCATTTTTCTTTGGTAAGCCGTTTTACGCCCGAACCTTCTCCTCCCACGACGAACGCTACGGCACACGTAAGATTGGCGGAATACACGGGACTGCCGTCCATATCGGCGCAGTACACCCACACGTTCTGCTTTTTAAGGTAGTCGATGGCGTCGTTGACGTTGGTGACTTTCGCGACGAGCATGTGAGCAGCCGCTCCCGCGGATACTTTTATTACGGTTTCGTTCACGGAAGCCGCTCTTCTTGCCGGAATGATAACGCCGTGGCAGCCTGCACACTCGGCTACGCGCAGAACGCTTCCGAGATTGTGAGGGTCTTCCACTCCGTCGAGAATGACGATAAACGGCGGCTCGCCCTTCTTTTCGGCAAGCGCGAGAATATCGTCCACGGTCGAGTATTTAAAGTCGGTTACTTCCGCGATAAAGCCCTGATGTTTACCGGTCGCGCTTTCGCGGTCGAGCACTTCGCGGTCGTAAAAAGTGATGCGGACGCCCTTGCTTTTCGCTTCGTTTATAATTCTGTTCGCGCCGGCGTCTTTCAAGCCTTTCGCAACTATCAGTCTGTCTATGGTTTTGTCGGTTTTTAATAGTTCCGCAACAGCGTTTCTGCCTTCGACTTTCATATCTTCTCCGAATTATACTTTTTTACGTCCGAATTGACGTATTTCGTAAACTTGATTTTATATCCGTTGGTTTCGACCGTATCGCTCTCACTTTCCAACGACCAATTTTCGAGCGCGTCGAGATTGTCGAAAAACACGGTCGCATCGCCGTCCGCGTCGACTTTCGTGACGAGCGCTTCGTCGCAGTACGGGAGCAGCGTGTGATAGGTCATGGCTCCGCCGATGACGTAAACTTCGCCCTTTCCTTCGATTTCGGCAAACAGTTCGTTCATGTTTTTAACGAACACGCAGCCCTCCTCGTGTTTTTCCTCGGGGCAAAGAACGACGTTTATGCGATTTTTAAGCGGTTTGCCGCCCGGAAACGAGCGCAGAGTATTGTAGCCCATGACCACGGTTTTGCCGGTCGTGGTCGTGCGGAAAAACTTCATGTCCTCGGGAAGAGAGAACAGCAGTCCGTTGTTTCTGCCTATTCCCCACTTTTTATCGACGGCGACTATCGCTCTTATCATACAGCCACCTCGATTTTTTTGCCGAGCGTGGAATACTCGTAATTTTCGAGCGCGAAATCGTCCACGGTGAAGTCGTAGAAGTCTTTTATATCCTTGTTCATAATGAATTTAGGCGCGGGATAGCGCGGATTTTTCATCATTTCTTCGACGAGCGGAATATGTCTGTCGTAAACGTGCGCGTCGGCGATGACATGGACGAGTTCGCCCGGTTCGAAGCCGGAAACCTGCGCGATCATCATTAAAAGCACGCTGTACTGAACGACGTTCCAGTTGTTCGCCGTCACCATATCGTTGCTTCTCTGATTGAGAATGGCGTTGAGTTTATTTCCCGTGACGTTGAATGTCATCGAATAGGCACACGGATAAAGGTGCATTTCGCTTAGGTCTGCGTGAACGTAGATATTTGTCATGATTCTTCGCGACGCAGGGTTGTTTTTAAGGTCGAACAGCACTCTGTCCACCTGATCGAATTCGCCCTCTTTATACTTGTGCTTTACGCCCAGTTGATAGCCGTACGCTTTGCCTATCGAGCCGCTTTCGTCCGCCCAACTGTCCCATATATGAGAGTGCAGATCGTGAACGTTGTTGCTCTTCTTCTGCCATATCCACAGAATTTCGTCGATACAACTCTTAAAAGCCGTTTTTCTTACCGTGAGTATGGGGAATTCCTTGCTCAAATCGTAGCGGTTGACTATGCAGAATTTTTTCACCGTGTGCGCCGGCGTTCCGTCAAGCCAGTGCGGACGGACGGTTAGGTCCGTGTCCCACGTTCCGTTTTCCGTAATGTCTTTCATGTTTGCGAGAAAAATATCGTCGGCTCTGCTCATAACTGATCTCCTTTTTATTCGTTTGTTTTTTCCGTCGCAGTGATTTCCTGCGAGACTTCCTGCGTTTCGTTTCTTTCCGATTCGGCGTTTACGTTTATTTCGTACGCCGCCCCGAGCAGCGTTTCGAGCCGCTCTGTCTGTCCGCTGAGACTTAAATATCCGAGTACCGCTTCGAGCGAGGTCGCGCGCTTATAGTCGGCAACGGTGGCATGCTTTGCGACCGTGTTGTTGTGCGCGTTTTTCGCTCTTCTCGCAATAGACGCTTCGTCCTCGGTGAGCATGCTTTCGAGCCGCTCGAAAATGTACGACTGCGCGGTTGCGGACACGAATTTGTTCGCCTGTTTATGCAGTCCTCCCGCCTTGCAGTGACTGACGGACGCCAGTTTCTGCCGGACGAAAAGCGTAAACACGCTGTCTCCCACGAACGCCATTACAAGCGGATTCAATTGCCTTGCTTCTTTTTCTGTCATATTTTGCCTCTACTCTATATTGTAGCACAAAACGACTTTTTTCTCAATTAAAAAAAGGGCGATTGCGCGTTATTTTTAAGATTTTCGCGTTTTCGCTCCTTTTTCCCGTTTATTAAGACGGTGTGTTTTGATTCTTATTCGGTTTTCGTCGTTCTTAGTCGGCGGCGATATTCGACGGGACTTAAGCCCGTTTTTCTTTTGAACATATCGGAAAAGCGTTCGACGCCCGAAAAGCCTACCGAATACGCTATTTCCGAAACGCGCAGATCCGAGTCCGACAGCAGCGACTGCGCTTTTTTGATGCGGTAGTCGGTTAAATACGCATACGGCGACACTCCCGTCCTTTTGGTGAATTCCGTCGTAAAATACGCGCGCGCGACGCCGAGAGAATCGGCAAGCGTCGTGATGTTAACCGGTCGGAAATAGTTGTTCTCGATATAGACGACGGCGTCCGCTATGACGTCGGGCGTGTTGTCGGGGTCGGGCGTGACGCTCTGCTTGAGTTTTGCGAGGAAATCGTACAGTCCCGACAGCGATTCGAGCGAGCCGACCGACTTTTTGCTGCGATATTTGTAGTAGAGCGATGAAGCGGCAGTCACGACCTCCGCGCCGACGTGAGCGTGCGACACGTCCGAGAAAGCGTAGTCGGCAAGCGCCGCCGCGTTTTCTCCGTTAAAGCCCACCCAGTAGTATTCCCACGGATCGTCGGGATCACTGCAATAGGTGGTGACTTCCATCGGTCTTATTATAAAGCAGTCGCCTTCGGAGAGAGAAGTTTTTACTCCGTCCTTCATAAACCAGCCTTTGCCCGACTTTATCGCGTGGATAAGCCAGTAACTGCGGACGGCAGGTCCGAAGTTGTGCGAAGGCGGCGTTTTGTGATAGCCGAGGTCGCGAAGATATACGCCGAGCGAAGGACCGGACGGTACTCCGAAAAACGAGGCGAAAAGTTCTCTTTTTTTGTTGTCGGGCGACATAAGTTGCTCCTTTTACGCTTTTGTGGCGTTTTTAATGGCGGCGTTTTTTACGAAATGAATCGCGTCTACGACGAAAGCGGCGAGCGCCGCGATTGCCGGGAATATCGCGAACGAGCGGATATAGCAGTTCGGATTACCTTTGCAGTAGCCGGCGACTATCACGTCCTGGCACGAGAACGCCGACACGAACGCGATCGTGCATACGACGAACGCGATGAATTCGCACAAACCGGAAAACAAGATAAAGTCGTTTTTACCGATTGCGATTTTCATTATCTGCGCGACTATTGCTATAACGGTTGCAAGGACGGCGATAAGCGCGCAAATCGCCATGGCTTTTACGTACGGAAGATTATTCTGCGTCGTGACCCAGTAATAAAACGGAGCGAGTTGACGTTCGGCGTTCGTGTAATCGCGCGTGATTGCGGAGATAAGACAGTCGAAGCCGCTTGCTCCTATTTCAACGAAGCCGGCGTCCGTTCCGCCCGAGCGAGCGGGGTCGTTGTATATGTCGATGAACGGCACGAACATCAGGATGAGTGCGACTGCGGCGCATGCAAGCGCGACGTAGCCGAGTATTTTGAGTTCTTTTTTCTTTTTATCGTATACTTTTACTTTCGCGGCGGCTATTTCACGCTCGCGAGTGCTTTTATTTGCCATAAATTTTTCTCCTTATTTGGTAACGTAGTAGTTAAGTCCGGACGCGTCCTCTATTACGGTCAGCGTTTCGATGTCGAAACCGAGCATGTTTATTTTCTCGGTTTTTCCTTCGTCTACACTGCCGTCGTCTTTATACGCGTTTATTTCTATTTCGATGAATTTGTCGCTATGCAGTTTTCCTTTTATATGTATCCAACTCTTGTCGTTAGTGTCCTCCGACTGATTTTTGGGTTCGGGAATATCTCCGTCGTAATTGAGAATAAAGCCTATTACGGTGTCTTTTCCGCATGTACAGCCGTAGCCGGCAGAACACTTGCGCACTCCGCAGAGGTATTTTTCGCCGTTTACGTCGGTTATTTCGTATGTGAACACGTCGCACTCTATCGTGCAGCCTAAGTATTGCGAGGGATAGTACCACATGTTGGTAAGCACTAAAAAGAAGTTCTTTTCGGTGAGATTATAGTCCTTTTTGCCGCACGCCGGGATAAAAAGGGTCAGAGCAGCCAAAACGAGCGACAACGCTTTTATTTTTAAGTTTTTCATGCCGATTTACCTCTTAAAATAAGTCCGGCGACGTAAAAGCCGAAAAAGCCGATTATGTCGGCGACGACTATGGTGGGGCCTATGGGCGTTCCCAGCATTATCGAGAACAAAAAGCCTGTTACGGTGCAGGTTACCGACGTTATCACCGAGCAGATTATTACCGAGCGGAAACTTTTGAACACTCGCATGGACGAGAGCGCAGGGAAGATAATCAGCGCGGAAACGAGCAGCGAACCTACGAGGTTCATCGCAAGCACGATTACGACCGCTATTATGACGGCGGACAGAAAGTTATAAAGTTTTGCTTTCGTTCCCGTGGCGACTGCGAAGTTTTCGTCGAACGTGACGGCGAAAATCCTGTTGTAGAACACGACGAAAAACGCCACTACAAGCAGCGACAGAATGACGCAAGTCCACACTTCGGCAGGCTTTAACGACACTATTTTCGTGGTTCCGAACATGGTTCCGCACACGTCCGTGTTTATGTTTCCGGACGTCGGGAACAGGTTTATAAGCAGATAGCCGACGGCGAGCGCGCCCACCGACAGCATTGCGACCGCCGCGTCGCCCTTTATTTTGGTCTTTTCGCCGGCGCACAGCAAAAGTATGGCGCAGGCTATCGTGACCGGCAGCGTTATTACGACGTTATCCGAGATGTTGACGATTGCCGCGATGATCGACGCTCCGAACGCGACGTGCGACAGTCCGTCGCCTATAAACGAAAAGCGTTTCAGTACGAGCGTTACGCCCAGTAGAGCGGAACACAGCGAAATGAGCGTCGCCGAGATGAGCGCGTACTGCACGAAATCCATTTTAAGGTAGGAAAAAAGTTCTTCAAGCATTTCCTTTTCCTCCTTTCGCGTTAAGTCCCGAGCAAAGCGACGAGGCAAGATATTCGTCCTTGCTTCCGAAAAACAAGTCGTGACCGATGTGCAGCACTTTGGTTGCGTATTTTGCGGCTGCGGAAAGGTCGTGCGTTATCATGATAATCGCGATGCCTTCTTCGTGCAGGCTCTCGATGAGTTCGTACATTTCGTTCGTCACGATGGGATCCAGTCCCGAAACGGGTTCGTCGAGAAGCAGCAGTTTCTGCGTGGCGCACAGCGCGCGTGCAAGCAGTACTCTTTGCTGCTGACCGCCCGAAAGTTCGCGGTAGCACCTGTTTTTAAGCGCGTACACGTTCATTTTTTTCATATTTTCGGCGGCGAGTTCTTTTTCCTCTTTGCCGTAAAACAAGCGGTTTTTAAGGTGCGACAGGCAGCCCGACAAGACTATTTCCGAAACGGAAGCCGGGAAGTCTTTCTGTACGACGGTCTGCTGCGGAAGATAGCCTATTTCCGTTCTTTTCAGTCCGTCCGAGAATTCCACTTTGCCGTCCACGGGCGGAATAAGCCCCAGTACGGTTTTCATGAGCGTGGACTTACCCGAGCCGTTTTCGCCCACGATACAAAGATAGTCGCCGGCGTTTACTTCGAAACCGATGTTCCTTATCACGGCTTTACCGTCGTAACCCACGGCGAGATTTTCACACGAAATATAAGCCATTTACGCCGCCTCCAACGCCGTTTTAAGCGCGTTTAAGTTACTTTCCATAGCGGAAAGATAGGTTTTGCCGCCTTCGACGTCTTTTGCGGAAACAGACTGCATCGAATCGAATTTTACTATTTTCTGATTTTTATCCTTGGTTTTTTCGATCACCGACCGTGCGGCGTCCTCTTTGCTGTCCGATAGGATAGCGACGCATTTAAGGCTTAAACTGTCGATTTTTTTCGCGAGATCGACTATTTTAGCAGGCGAGATTTCGCTTTGCGACGAGCAGCCGGGGAAAGCGGCGTAGTATTCGATACCGTAGTCCTCGGTCATATAGCGGAAGGCGAAACGGTCGGCGAATACTATGGTTTTTACCTTTGCGGATGCGACCGCGGCGGCGAAGGCGGAATCGAGCGCGTCGAGTTTTTCCTTGTACGCGCGGAAGTTGGATTCGTACAGTTCGCTTTTATCGGGATTCATCGCGGACAGTTGTTCTTTTATTTTTTCCGAGGCGATTGCCGCGTTTTTAATCGACAACCACAAATGCTCGTCGTATTCGGTTTCGTCATGGTCGTGATCATGGTCGGCGTGATCGTCCCCTTCTTCCTCTTCTTTAAGGCGCGAAGAGAGAACGTCGAACAGGCGCACGACTTTCATGTTTTTGTTGGTTTTGTTTTCGAGTACGTTTTTAACCCAGCCGTCGGAGATTCCGCCGACGTACACGAACATATCGCATTTGGATATTTCGGCAACGTCTTTTATCGTGGGCTGATAGTTGTGTAAATCCACGCCTTTTCCGCCCAACAGTTTAACTTCGGTATCCTCGTCGCCCGCGGCTATTTCGCGAGCCCATTCGTATTCGGCAAAAACCGAACACAGCACGGTGTATTTCGCCGTACTTTGATTTTTTACAGTGCAACCCGAAAGCACGCCCGCAAAAATCGCAAGCGTCATGAGGATTGATATTATTTTTTTCATATATTAAACTCCTATTGATTTTCTTTGCTTGGTTCGATTATCGGCAAGAAAAAATCAATTTATGAGTCTTACTTTCAGATTTACGGGCGATTTTTTTACGGTTCCGCTCACATAGACGAAAACGGAAAAAACCACGGCAAACACCGTGAAAAGAGCGTTAAAAGCCGCTTTCGCATCCTCTCCTGCTTTTCCGAGAAAGTCGCGGCAGGCATCTAATACGGCGCATACCGTACAATCTCCGCCCACGCAGTCGTGACCGGCTTCGTAACCCGAAAAGAAGAACGACGAAACTACCGCAAGCGTAAATACCGCGGTGAACAAAAATATAATAAAACGCTTTCTTTTGTTCATTTCTTTCGTTCCCTTCAAAGCGGACGACAATCGCTCGCCAAAGAATTTCTTTTGTATTGTAGCACAAGAAATAAGTTTTGTCAAGCGATAATAAAGCGAGCGAACAAGGCTACGTTTTCGGTTGCAAAAACGCTGCCGATGTTGTATAATTTAGGCGCAAAACATTTTACGGAGCCGAAAAACATGAACTTATCCGACGTTATAATTTGCAGCGATTTCGACGGCACTCTCGCAACGAGCGAAAATAAATGCGTTTTACCCACGCGCACGCCTCTCGGCTGCATATGCGAAGAGAATATCATGGCGGTTAAAAAATTCACGGCGGCAGGCGGCAGATTCGTGGTGGCTTCGGGCAGAAGTCCGCTTGCCATGGACTTTTTATACGATATTATGCCGATCGACGATATTTTCGCAGGCACGAACGGCGCGGCAATGTACTCGCGCGCAAGCAAAAAGTTCGTTTTCCGCCACGCAATGAAGGTTTTACCGCTCGATTTTATCGTAAAGGCGCAAAAAGCGTACGGTACGCTTCCCGAATTTCACGTTACGGACGAGCAAGCGGTCGTTCATAAGTTCTATCCCGAGAACGGCGAGAGCGCAATCGATTTTATAAGCCGGTTTTCGTCGCTTCTCAAGATCATATTCGTCGAGCATGACGAAAAGAAAATGAGCAGGCTCAAAAAAGTTCTGGAAGAGAATTTTTCGGACGACTGCGAAGTGGTTCTCTCCTGCCCCTTCCTCGTCGAGGCGTTCGATAAGGGCGCAGGCAAAAGCGAAATTATAGATTATTTCGGGAAGGAAAACCCGGATAAAGTCATCGTTGCGCTCGGCGACTACGAAAACGACGTTGCGATGCTGGAAAAAGCCGATATCGCGCTCTGTCCTGAAAACGCCGTTCCCGACGTTAAAAAAATATGCCGCAAGACTTTTCGCTCCGCCGGCAACGGTTTTATAGCCGACGCCGTCGATTATCTCGAAAAATTATGACCTTTTACGTTTACGATATTCCGGTCGAAATAAAAGTCCGCAAGGGAATGAGAAACGTGCGGATAAGAGTAACACGCGAGGGCGAAGTCACGCTTTCGGTCCCGTACGGATACCCGATCGAAAAAGCAGAGCGCTTCGCTCTCGAAAAGTACGACTGGATAAAGAAAAACATCGAAAAAGCGAAGAAAAAGCCGTCTTTCGTTATCGAAAACGGCGCGGTTTTGCCTGTTCTGGGTGTTAAAAAGCGGCTGATTTTCGTTCCTTCAACGCGAAAAAGCGTCGAAATCACGGGCGACGCAATAATAGTCCGAGCAAGCGAAAAGAGTTTCGCTGCGACCGCCGAAAAGTTTCTGTCGGACGTTTTATACGATTATCTAAGGCAGAAAGTCTCGTATTACGAAGCCCTTACAACGCTCAGGTGTTCGTCGTTCTCGGTGCGGAAAATGCGCAGCAAATGGGGCGTTTGCAACACTAAAACCAAAGAAATAAAATTCAGTTTATATCTCGTTTTTCAGCCGCTTGAAAACATAGACTACGTCGTTCTGCACGAAATCGCGCATCTGTACCGAGCCGCTCACGACAAGAAGTTTTACGCGTTTATCGCGCGATTCATGCCCGATTATAAATCGCGAACGAGATTCTGACCGATAAAATTTTATAATAACATGCAATAAAAAAGCGCAATCGTTATCGTACGAATGCGCTTTTACCGTATTTGAAGAGAATTTTAACTTTTTAAAGGACTTTGGAGAGGAACTCTTTCAGTCGTGCGTTTTGCGGATTGCCGAAGAACTGCTCGGGCGGAGCGTCCTCGGCTATTTTGCCTTCGTTTATGAACAGGCAGCGGCTTGCCACTTCGCGAGCAAAGCCCATCTCGTGCGTTACCACTACCATGGTCATGCCCTCTTTGGCAAGGTCGGTCATAACAGACAGCACTTCGCCGACCATTTCGGGGTCGAGCGCGCTGGTAGGCTCGTCGAACAGCAGCACTTCGGGCTGCATTGCAAGGGCGCGGACTATTGCTATACGCTGTTTTTGTCCTCCGGAAAGCGACGCGGGGTATTCGTTTGCTTTGCTTTCGAGCCCCACTCTTTTAAGAAGCGCCATCGCGTTTTCGGTGGCTTCTTCCTTGCTGCAGATTTTAAGACTTACGGGCGCGAGCGTCATGTTTTGCAGCACGGTATAGTTGTTGAACAGGTTGAAGTGCTGGAAAACCATACCCATTTTGCGGCGAGCGAGGTTGGTGTCGATAAAGTTTTCGCGGTATATCTTTTTTGTAAGAGCGTCGTACTCTCTTCCCTCACGCTTTTTGAGAAGGTCGTTGCGCTTGATGTCGTATATGACTTTAAGACGAAGTTCGTCGTCGGGCATGCTGCCTTTTTCTTTTTCGAACAGTTCTTTATACGTTTTGCCCAGTTCTATGATGTCGAAATGCAGATACGGATCGACGGGCGTGAGCAGTTTGTCGTCTATCCACACTTCGCCGTAGGTCGGGTGTTCAAGAAGGTTCATGCACCTTAGAAGCGTGCTTTTACCGCTTCCGGACGGACCTACGATTGCCACGACTTCGCCCTTTTGTATGTCGCACGAAACGCCGTTGAGAACGTGCAGATCGCCGAAATATTTGTAGATGTTTCTAATGCTTATCACTTTTTCTCAGTCTCCTTTCGATAAGACGAACAATCAGCGTAAACAGCGCGACAAGCACGACGTACACAAGTGCCAACGCTATGTAGCAAATAATCGGATTATAAATCGTATCCTGCAATTTGAAAGCAACCTGCAAGTCGACTACGCTTATAAATCCGGCAACCGACGTCTCTTTTATAAGAGAAATAAGTTCGTTGCCGATGGACGGGAAACTGTTTTTCAATGCCTGCGGAATTACCACTTTAAAAAGCGTCGTGGAATACGGAAGTCCTAAACTTCTGCCTGCCTCCATTTGTCCACGATCTACCGACATTAAACCGCCTCTCATTATTTCGGACATATACGCGCCCGAGTTCAGCCCGAATATCACGGTACCCCAGATAAGCGGATTGCCCGTTCTTATTCCGAGCATCGGACGCAGCACATACCAGCCGACGAGCAGTTGCACGACTATAGGCGTTCCGCGGAATATCATAACGTACGTTTTGGAAATTACTTTCAACACGTTCGATACTTTATTAGTCGGCAAAAGCTGCGCTATTGCAAGCGCAGCCCCGAGAATCAATCCTATCGCAAATCCGCCGAAAGTTATAATCAGCGTATTGAAAAGACCGTCCAGTATCGTTTGATAACCGCCTAGTGTGAATACCTGATAGGCGAATTTATCCCATAAATATTGCCAGTTTATCATAAATTATTATTTAGCGGATGCGTTGATCTGAGCAACTACCGACGACGCAACAAGATTGTCGATGACGCAGAATTTAACCGCTCCGTTCACCATATCGCGTGCAGCGTCTGCGTGAGTGGAGTAGCCTTTCGCGGACAGATTGGAGTAGCCCTTGAATTCGGAGAAACCGCTTTCGTCTTTATCTCCTGCGATGAATTTGTATCCGGTAGAACCGGTCTGACTTCCTACCTTTGTGCCGTTTGCCATTGCTTTAAGAATAGCGTCTACGTCTTCTGCCGTTTTGCAGTTATCGAAAGTCGTATCGTCTTCCATTACGACAAGAACCTGATATGCTCCGGTATAGTAAGGTTTAGAAAAATTGACAGTCTGCTTTCTCGCTTCGGTGATGGTGAGTCCCGCAAGTCCGAGATCGGCGTCGCCGTTATTGACTGCGGTGCAGATAAGGTCGAACGCTACGTATTTAACCGCAAGTTTCTTACCGAGTTTGTCCGCAATCAGTTTTCCGATTTCAATGTCGATTCCGCCGAAGTTGGTTCCGACCATGTATTCGAACGGAGCAAACGGATAATCGGTTGCGAGAACGAGGTACTCGTCCGAGGACATACCGGTCTGATATGCAACGACGCCTTCGACGTACGTTCCGTCTATAGCAGTATCATCTTCTCCGTAATCCTTACCTTCATAGTTTTTAATAAGAGTATCGATTTTACTTGCCTGTTCGGTTAAAACGGTGTTTACGGTTCCGAGCAAGCCGTCGTTTGTTTTGGAAACGGCGATGCCGTACTCCTCCGCCGACAATTTCACGTCGATCATCTTGATCTTATTGCTTGCGGTGTTTCCGCCGTTGCAGGCGACGAGCGAAACGCTCATGGTGAGCGCAAGCACTGCGGTAAGCATAAAAGCGATAAATTTTTTCATAAAGTTAATCTCCTCTTCGTCGTTTGTATTACTTATTTTTCGATTTTTTCTTTCTCTTCCGACGAACAAGACGTATTATACGCTTTTAAAATGGATATGTCAAGTGTTTTGATGTATATTTATTCAAAAATTTTCGAATTTTTTGATTTTTATGCATAAATCGGTTTTTAAGCGATATTTTATTCATTACCGTAGCGGCAATCAGCGCAAATATCTTCCGACCGCCTTTTTGACGTACGCGACGTCCGAAACGTTGTCCGGGGTAAGCGTGACGAGCGGAAGCGACGCTTTTTGCAGTATTTCGGCGACTTTTCTGTCGCGCTCGCGTCTGTCGGCGCGCATATGGCTGCTGTCGTTGAGTTCGACGACGACCAGCGGCTCGAATTCGGGCGACGCGATAACGAAGTCCACGACGCGGAAAAGTTCGTTCCTATACGAATTGTAGTTGAGTTTGTCCACGAGCGAAACGAGCGCGATTTGCGGCAGAATGCGGAATCTTGCCCCGAAAAGCCCTTCGAGCACCTGCATCAGCGCACGTTCGGGCGGCGTCATAAGACATTCTTTTTTCGCGTACCTGGTCGGCAGCGGTCGTTCGGTATCGGGGATTTCGCTGTCGGTGCGTTCGCTTTCGCGTTTGAGCATGACCGCTCCACAAATCAGGAATACGGCAAAAATCACCCACAGCACGATTTTGGTCGATTTTTCCGTATCGACTATCGTGGCGACGCACGCGCAAGCCGTTCCGATGAGTATCGCGAAAAACCCGGTCAATCTTTTTTTCATCGCAGTCCTCCGCCGCTTTTAATACACGGTGAGTTTCGAGACTTTTGCGTATTTCGGACCGAAATAATTTTCTCTATGCACGCGCTCTATCGAGAATTCGAGCGTTCCGAGCACTTCCGACAGGCTACCGCTGAGGCTTATTCCGGTGACGGGCGTCGTTATGCCGTTTTGCGTCAGGTACGCAAGGCGCACTTCGCCGCCGATATAGTCGTTGTATAAATCGATCTGAAGTCCCGACATCGACGCGATTTCGAGGCGATCGCCCGACAGAATTTCGTCCGAGGAGAGGTTGCCTGCTTCGATCTCGGCATTGGGGTTTGCGCCCGTGGGTTTTCCGCCGAGATAACCGGCAAATCTGTGTCCGCCGTAGTTTGCCGCGATAACGCCGCCCCGAATTACGGTTACGTCCGTGTAATCGGTGCCGTCGCCGTCGAATTTGCGGCTTGCGGTGCAGCCGGGAATTTCGCCTTTGAGCGTTACCGTGATATGTCCTTTTGTCGCATCCTTTCGTATGTCGTCGCCCACCGACCGCAGATTGCCGTGCGAATACACGGTTGCGTAGTCGGCGTCGCCGAGAATATTATCGAACAGTTCGTTTATTTCCTGCGCGCGGAAAATAATCGGGCAGGCAATTTTCCCGTCGGGTTTTACAGCCTGCAAGCGTGCTTTTACGTCTTTGAGCGCGGCGTAAACGTCGTTTTCGATCTGTTTTTCGTCCGCCTTTTCGTAATGCAGAGCCTGATAGAGTTCGACAGACTGCTCTTTCCCGTTGCAGGTGGGGATGGCTTCTATCATGATCTCTCTGCCGGCGCGACTTTTTTTAAGTCCGTTCGAGTTTTCGACAGTCACGATAGTTCTGTTTACGAAAATTTCGACCGCGTTTACGTCGCAGCCGTCGCCCTTTGCCTTTTCGACCGCGGCGCGAACGGCAAAATACGCTTTTTCGGCGTCGGCAAAGCCGCTTTCCTCTTCACTCTTCTCGTTTACAATAAGTTCGCCTTTTTCGGGAAGCGAATATTTTTCGTCGAACACGAGGAGCGCGCGGCACGCCGCTTTTTCCGCTTTTTCTTTAAGCACTCCCTCGTCGTCCGAGGCGAACAGCGAAAACGTGCTGCTGCCGGTCTTTCCGTCGTGATCGACGTATACCGTTATGGACGTGCTTTCGCCGTCGGAAACGCGCGCCGTTTCGATTTTATCGTGAACGCCGAAAATCTGATCGCTCTTTTTTTCCGCGCGGACTATTTTCCACGCGCTTATTTTTTCGTTTTCCGCAAGTGCGGCTTTGATAATTTCGGTTTGCATGACTATTCCTCCTCAGCCCAACTTCACTCTTGCTTTGAGCGCGGGACCGCCGTCGGAAACGCGCACCCATTCTTTATAACCTTTACCGCACATTCCGGAGCCTTCCACTTCCATGCCGTCCGAAATCATGCTTATGGACTTCAACAGGTCCGGAACGTATCCGCTCATGACGACCGGCGAAACGTAGTTTTCGGTGAGTTTGCCGTCAACTATCTCGATTCCGTACTCCGCAGTGCATTGTATAGCCCAGTTTTTGGGGTCTTCCATGCCGTTATTGGTTTCGAAAAGCATATAGCCGTGCTTTACCGACGCTATCATGTCCTCGAGTTTGTCTTTCCCGCGCTCGAAAAACGTGTTGGTCATGCGCGAATAGGCTTTATGCGTGTGGCTCTCTCTTCTTCCGTTACCGGTGGGAGCGCATTTAAGTTGCGCGGCGCTCGTAAGGTCGCACAAACCGCCTACGAGTATTCCGTTTTTGATTATCTGCGTGTCGCCGGCAAGCACTCCGTCGTCGTCGAAGAAATAACTCGCTACCGACAGGCACGAGCCCGCTCCGTCGCGCATGTTGCATATGGGAGAAGCGACGCTTTTGCCCACGAACTGCTTTGCGAGCGCGCGGTCCTTTACGAACTGATCCATCTCGACGCCGTGACCGAACGCTTCGTGCGCGATAAGACCGGTGATGGACGGGTCTGTTATGACGTCGTACACGCCGGGAGTTATCGGCTTTGCGTGCAGAAGATGCGCCGCTTTATCGACCAATTTATCGATTTTTTCGGGCAGCAACTCTATTACGTCTTTAATAAGATGCGAATTTGCCGTTTCGCGCGCCTGAACCATTTTGTCGCCGTCGCGCATCACGGCTATCGCGTAGCCGTTAATCCAGGCGTAATGCTGCGTAAGCGTTTTGTTTACTCCGACGAAAAGTTTGCTCACTTCGAACGTGCGCAGCATGCAAACCGCGTTGACTATGCGCTCGTCGCGTGCGAGAATTTTGTCTTTTATGTCCGAGCAGAACGCAAGCAGTTGCGCGTCGGAATACTTTTCGACGTCGGTATCGCGCTCGAAGTGCTTTTCGAGCGGTTCGCTTTCTATCTTTCCGACTTTTATCGCGCGGCTTTCGAGAGCGTTACCGAGTTTTATTTCCTTTTCTATTTTTTTCGCGAGCAAGTCGGTATCGCCCGTAATATCGTCGAGCGAATACTCGTAAAAAATTCCGCCGTCGTTTACTTTGACGACGAAACCGCAATCGGACTCGGGTAATTCGCCTGCCGACGAAGTTTTTCTGTTTGCTCTGAACGCGCAACTCGTGACGTGACTTCCGAGTATGCCGACGTACGAAAAGCGGCTACTCAGTTTGTCGCACAATGCGCGGCACGCCGACGTACGGCTTTGTAAAAATTTATCGAACATGTCCTGTCTCCTTAAAAACGATTTGTTTTTCACCGCATATTGT
>CAKQDN010000010.1 GCA_934229275.1 uncultured Clostridia bacterium
GATAGAATTCGCGTCCGGATCGCTTAAATTCCGCGTGCTCGGCTTGAACGAAAAGGCAAAAAAAGAGGAGGCGTCCAATCTGTATGAAATCGTCGAATGACGTATGCGTTATAATCGCGGCAGCCGGTAAAGGCGAACGCGCCGCTCTCGGCTACAACAAAATGCTGTGGAAAAGCGACGACTGCGCGCTCGTTCGCAAAACCGCCGAAAAATTCTCGGAGGCGAGCAAAATCATAGTCGCTTGTCCGCCCGACGAAAAGGACGTTTTCGCCGAAATATTCAAAGATATGCCTGCTGTTTTGATAACCGAAGGCGGCTCGACCCGTACGGAAACCGTGCGGCGCGCTCTTGCGCTGTGCGACGGAAAAATAACGCTCGTGCATGACGGCGCTCGCCCGTTCGTGTCCGGGGACCTTATACATAAAGTCATCGAGGATACGCGTAAATTCGGCTGCGCTATTCCCTGTACGCCTGCGGACGTTGCGATCAAACTGAACGAGGGCGAAAGGGTGCGTTCGCTCGACCGCAAAAACGTGCTTTTCGTGCAGACTCCGCAAGGCTTCGACACTATTCTTTTAAAGAAAGCGTACGCTTTTGTTCCCGGAGATTATGCCGACGACAGCGAGGTGTGGGAGCGCGCATGCAATAAAACTCACGTCGTCGAGGGCGAAAAAGCCAATAAAAAACTGACTTACGCAAGTGATTTTCTGCCGTCCGACAGCCTGCGGATAGGCACGGGGTACGACGTTCACGAACTTCTGCCCGGGCTCGAACTCATTCTGGGAGGAGTGAAAATTCCGTTCGAAAAGGGCTTGTCGGGGCATAGCGACGCCGACGTTCTTACCCACGCGGTGATGGACGCGCTTCTGTCCGCGGCGGGACTGCCCGATATAGGCGTGCTGTTTCCGGTAAACGATCGCTCGCTTGACGGAATAAGCAGCATGATTTTGCTCGGACGCGTGCGCGAAAAAATCACCGACTACGAAATTATCAATCTGTCCGCGGTGGTTATGGCGGAAAAACCGCGTCTTGCCGAGGTCATTCCCGTTATGCGCGCGAAACTTGCCGATAAACTCGATATAGCGTTCGACGCCGTCAATATCTCCGCAACCACTACCGAAAAACTCGGAATCGTGGGTGAGGGGCGCGGCATGGCGGCTTCCGCAACCGTGCTTATGCGTAAAAAATCGTGCCGATAATGCGCTTTTTGTGCCGTTTCGGGGCAAAAATCGAGGCAAACGGACGGCAGTCGGAGTGGCTGAAAAATTTTTTTGAAAAATTTTGAAAAACGCCGTAAAAATCGTTGACATTTTCTTTTTAATTTGTTATTATATGTAGGCTGTTTGTTGCAAGGCGTGGGGGCATAGCTCAGCTGGTAGAGCACCTGCCCTGCAAGCAGGGGGTCAGCGGTTCGAACCCGCTTGCCTCCACCACACTTTTCCAAACGACGAACAGCATGATGGATTGTAGCTCAGCCGGTTAGAGCACCACCCTGATAAGGTGGGGGTCGGTGGTTCGAGTCCACTCAATCCAACCAAAAAGAGAGCAGTGCTGTTCTCTTTTTTTCTTTATATAAACGCGTGCGCGAGACCTTTTCCTTTTCGGAACAAGGTCTCGTGTATTTTTCAAAAAAGTAAGCGGACAGGCGTCCTTTGGCTGTCCGATATAATTAAATTACCCTCTCCGTCACGATAAATCGTGACACCTCTCCCGGAGTGAGAGGCTTTAAAGGTGCGCCCACTAAACTCCCCCCTAACTCAAAAGTTTTTTGCCTCCTTTTTTCCAAAAAAGGAGGGGGATTGTAATTAAAAAATGTTCATCGAATAATATATTCGGTGAACAAAATTCATCCCAATTTGCCGTCACGACGCGATTTTAATAATTTTTCAAAATGCTTGCTAAAAAGCGTTGACAAGAAAAACCTATTTGTGGTATTATATCCTATGGATAAGGTTCACCGAATATATTATTTTACGAACAAATAATAATTTGGCGCGAACAATCCGATACTATAAAAAGGAGTAGCAAAACATGAAAAAATTGCTTAAAAGCAAGACTTTTCTCGGCGCGGTAATGAGTATTGCTCTTTGCGTCAGCCTGATTGCCGGCGCAACGTTCGCAATCTTCACCAGCGACGCAAACGTTAACATCGCAATCGGCACCGCAACCGTAAAAGTCACCGCCGAGATAGACAAAGACGAACTTAAAACCTATTCCGGCGTAGAAATAACCGGCTCGGAAGACGACGTAATCGAGGAAACCGCCAACGGAACGTTCACGAACGGCGGAACCGCAAGTGTTGACGGCAACACTGTCAAAATCGACAGAATGACCCCCGGCGACAAGGTAGAATTCCCCGTCAAGGTCACCAACCACAGCAACGTAACCGTTAAGTACAGAATGAAAATTTCCTACGCAAACGACAACGGTTTGTTCAACCAACTCGATATAAAGATCGAAAACTATTCCGGTCTGTGGAAAGAACTTCAGCCCGAATCGTCCATTGATACGCTTAAGTGTTCGATAGCGCTTCCCACGAGTTCGACTCTTCAGGAAGGCAATTGCGAAATTACTTTGCTGGTCGAAGCAGTGCAGGGCAACGCTGCAGTGGCAGACGACGAAAAGCAACTTGTCTTTGACGCCGGCAGCCTTAAAGAAACACTTGAAAAAGGTGGTAATGTCAAACTTGCAAGTGGCATGGATCCCAAAGAAGTATTCGTTGCAAATAAAGATACTACGCTCGATATGAACGGCAAAACCATTGCTAACACCACTGATGTTTGGAATGAGGCTTCCGTCTCGTGGTCTTTGATTTCCGCTCGCGAAGGCGCTAAACTTACCATTGACGGTAACGGAACGTTCAAAGCGAAAGAAAACGACTGCTTTGCCGTGGACGTCCAGGACGGCGCAACCGTAACCATTAAAAACGGAACGTTTATCGGTAACGTTCACGCAGTTTACGTTGAAAAGGGTACCGCTATTATCGAAGGCGGTTTCTACTCCGTTCAGCAGAAGTATCCCGACGCAAGCAAGGCGTACGAATTTGTTCTTAACTGCTATGACGCAAACAGAGCAGCCGGCACTGCTAAGATTGTAGTTAAGGGCGGTACGTTCGTAAACTTCAACCCGGCAAATTGCAAAGCAGAAGGCGAAAACACCAATTTCGTCGCAGAAGGCTACAAAGTTGTTTCCGAGAACAAAGATAACGGCGAAATTTGGTACACCGTTGTGGCTCAGCTCGAAGATGCAAAACAGTTAAAGAACGCACTCGCCTCCGATAGTAAAGTTACTGTAGTGAAAGATATAGCAATCGCTCCTGCTATTTCCGCTGAACAAAAAACAGAGTCCAAACTTGTTCCTCAGGCAGAAATCAGAAAGGATACCGTACTCAACCTTAACGGCACAATCGGCGTTAACGCTAACGACGATTTCGGAAAGGCTTCGCCTCTTCTTATGTCTGTCATGAGCGGAACTCTTACGATAAACGGTAACGGCGTAATCAACTGCGAAGCCGGAGAGCAGCAGGTTTACGGAATAAACGTATGCGGCGGCAAAGTCGTTATCAACGGCGGTAGTTTCTACGGCGCTATGACTGCGGTTCAGGTGCAGAAAGGAAGCCTTGAAATCAACGGCGGTTTCTTCGATATGGCTCCGACATGTAAAGCGCTGGTTCCGCAGTATGCGAAATATGTCGTAAACTGCATCGACGCAAACTACAAGAACGGCACCGCAACCATTTCTATTAAGGGCGGCACTTTCGTTAACTTCGATCCCTCGGCAAATCCCGAAGGCGCAGGCACGTCCTATGTTGCCGATGGCTACAAGGTCGTTTCCGAAGCACACGGCAGCGATACTTGGTACACTGTAGTTAAAGCGTAATCAAAATCGTTAAACAGGCGCAAGCCTTACAATCAAGAACAGCAAGGCGTCCGAATTTTCGTTCGGGCGCCTGCTTTTTTGTAAAAAAGCAGGCAAAAAACTTTTGAGTCAGGGAAAGTTAGGTGGACGCACTTTCGACTTCTTATTGTAGGGACAGTGTCCGTTGGCTGTCCGCTAATAATTAAATTACCCTCTCCGTCGGCTTCGCCGCCACCTCTCCCGGAGTGAGAGGCTTTAAAGAAGTCAATTTCAACGCGCCAAGGTTTGGTCTACTTTGTAGGGGAGGGGTTCCCCCTCCCGAAAACGGACAGCCAACGGACGCCTGTCCCTACAAATTAAGTCGTTATAGTTTTATCCTGCGCTAATGACCTTATTCCGTAGGCGATGGGTTATTTTGCCTTGCAAACGCAATATTCTTGACTTTTTTGCGCCGATATAGTACAATTTTTCGTATGGAACAACGCATAGAAAAACTCATTTCGGACAACACCGAAAAATTCGAAAAATACTACGAAATGCTGGTCGAGTGGAACCAAAAATTCAATCTCACCGCTATCACCGACAGAGAGGGCGTGTTTGTAAAGCACTTTGCCGACAGTCTGCTCGGAGAGAAGTACGTTCCCGAAAACGCAACCGTTCTCGACGTCGGTACGGGAGCCGGCTTTCCGTCGATGCCGATTAAAATCGCGCGCCCCGACGTTAAACTAACGTTAAACGACAGTCTGCAAAAGCGCATCGGCTTTTTGAACGAAGTCGTTTCTGCGCTCGGACTGAAAGACGTCGAAACCGTTCACGCCCGTGCCGAGGATCTTAAAGATCGCGAGCATTACGACGTCGTGTTGTCGAGGGCAGTGGCTCCGCTTAACGTTCTGTGCGAGTACTGCCTGCCGTTCGTGCGGATCGGAGGCAAGTTCGTCGCGTATAAGGCGGACGACTGCGCGGAAGAGGTTGCGACGGCGAAAAACGCGATCGAAACGCTGGGCGGAAAACTGCTCGGAGTGGACAAGATAGCGTTGGACGAGAACACCGTCCGCTCGTTCGTGGTTGTCGAAAAAACGAAAAAAACGGATAAAAAGTATCCGCGCGGTAAAAATCTGCCGAGAAAGTCGCCGCTCTGATGCCCGGCGTTGACAAATTTGCCGCAGTGTGGTATAATATAGTTTAAGGGCAAACTCGCTTTGCCTTCGGAGGTATAAGACTATGATGTCAATTGGGCAAACTTTTGCCGTTACGATGCGCAGAATAAATAAAAAGTGGAATAAACTGGCGGCGATCATGCTCGTCTTTCTCATTCCGACCATTCTGATGAGTATCGTCACGGTTGCCGTTCAACTTGTCGTAAGCATTAAAACGGGTTGCGATTTAAGCACTTTTATGCTCTACTTTATGGGAGGACTGACCGAAGAACAAATCACCGAACTTCAGATAGACCCCAACGTCATGCAGAGAACGCTGCTTATTCTGATGCCGATGTACGGCGCATCCTCGCTTCTGTCGATCGCGTCGTTGTTCTTCACATTGCCGACGTCGGCGTATTTTTTAAGCGTCGTCCGCAACCGCGATATTTCGCTCGGCGAAGCAATGAAATTCGCCTGGAAGAGTTTCACGCTCTCGCTTATGATGATACTCAAACTCATACCCTGGTTTTTGCTGTTTATCATACCCGGAATCATCAAAGCCATCCAGTATTCGCAGGCGTATTATATCAGATACGACCACCCCGACTGGTCTGCGCTTAAATGTATCAAGCACAGTTGCAAGGTAACCGAAGGAAGAAAAGGTCGCTTGTTCCTGTATATGATAATGCTCGGCGCGATAAGCGGAGTGGCGCAGAATCTCATCTCGAATCTCATTCTGCCTCTTGTGCTTCTGAGCGGCAGCGGAATAGTTTCCTCGGTTATCACGGCTGTTGTCGACGTCGTCGCAACGGTTGCGTTTTCCGCTTATTTCGGCGTGTTCGAGCAGACTTTGTACGCCGTTTACTACGAGGACGCGAGAAGAAGTTATATCGACGATGTCGAACGTCAAATGCGCTCAGACAGAGAACGCGGATTCGGCGATAACCACGGCGATCCGTTCGCAAGCGGCTCCGACAGCGACGTGACTTACGTCGGCGAGGCTACCCCGGTCGATAAAAAGAACGATGGCAGCCACGGCGATCCGTTTGGCGACTGAGGGCGTTTATGAGCACGATAGTCGCGCAGTCAACTCCGCCGATAGCCTCGGCGATTTCTATAATCAGATTAAGCGGAGAAAACGCTTTGCCGCTCGTAAAAGCCGTGTTTTCGGGTTTTAAAGGCGAAGTCAAGCCGAGATTTATGTATTTCGGCAGGCTGGACACCGGTAAAATCCGCGACGATTGCATGTGCGCGTACTTCTGCGCTCCGCATTCGTACACCGGCGAGGACATGGCGGAAATCTATTGCCACGGTTCGGTTGCCGTGTGCAGGGGCATAATCGAATATTTTCTCTCTGCAGGCGCCGTTATGGCGGAGAGGGGAGAGTTCACGCGACGCGCGTTCGAAAACGGTAAACTCGACCTTACCGAGTCGGAAGCGGTGATTGACCTTATAAACGCTCAGTCAGAAGCCGAAGCGAGAAGCGCGTACGAGCAACTCGGCGGTGCGCTCTCGCAGAAAATAGGCGAACTGCAACGCTCCGTCACGACGCTTATCGCTCGCAACGAGGCGGCTATCGATTACCCCGAAGAGGATGTCGAGGAGATGACAGCCGGCATTATCCGTGGCGAAGTGGTCGAACTTATCGATAAACTCACCGCGCTTAAAAACTCGTACGATTCGGGCAAAATCATGCGCTCGGGCGTTAAAGTCGCAATCGTCGGTCAGCCGAACGCCGGTAAAAGCATGCTGCTCAACCGGCTTCTCGGCTACGAACGCAGCATAGTAAGTTCGGTTGCCGGAACGACGCGCGATTACGTCGAAGAGAGTTTTCTGCTCCGCGACATCCGGTTCGTGCTTGTGGACACCGCAGGCGTGCGCGAAGCCGACGACGTTGTCGAAAAAATGGGCGTTAAACGTTCGCTCGACGTCATTAACGCAGCCGATATTATTCTTTCGGTTGCCGCCCCCGACGGAGAATTCCTCTGCCGCGACGACAAACGCTCGCTGTTCGTCGAGAATAAAAGCGATTTAAGCAAGGGTACGCGCGGTTTTGCCGTCAATATAAGCGCACTTACGGGTGACGGGCTGGAAGAACTCAAATCCGTTCTGTACGAAAAGGCGCGCTCGCTGTCCGCTTCCGGCATGGGTACGATAAACAATCTTCGTCACCTGCAAGCGGTCGAAAACGCGCTGTCCGCCGCAACCCGTGCGCTGTCCGCCATAGATAATCGGCTCCCTCCCGACCTCATCGGCGACGACCTCATGTGCGTTTATCGCGCGCTCGGCAGCATCACCGGAATCACGAGCAGCGACGAGATTGTGGGAGAGATATTTGCTCGGTTTTGCGTCGGCAAGTAAATTTGCCAAATAGCGGCACATCTTCGGGCTACGTGCGATGTTTGCGCGGCAATCACGTACAGGTAGTACGCTCATGCCTTGCAAAATCGCCTGTTGCCCGAATCTGCACCACTCTTTGACAAATTTGCGTACTCACTCACGTCTCGCGTCCGCGCCTGTTGCAAAAATCTGCATCATTCTTTGCACTCTCAGTAAGTGTGCTGCGGTTGCCCGAATCTGCACCACTCTTTGACAAATTTGAGTACTTACTCACGTCTCGCGTCCGCGCCTGTTGCCCCGTACTTTTTTGAAAAAAAGTAGGCAAAAAACTTTTGAGTTGATGTGCTTGGTAAACGCACTCTTGACTTCTTATTGTAGGGACAGGCGTCCGTTGGCTGTCCGTTCACTTTTTGAAAAAAGCAGGCAAAAAACTTTTAAGTTTTTGGATAGCGTGGTAGGCACACTTTTGACCTTTTTAATAACACACGTTATCGGGAGGGGGAACCCCTCCCCTACAAGGCGAACATAGTTTGGTGCGTTAAAACAGACCTTTTTAAAGCCTCCTTTTGGCAAAGGGAGCCTTTAGGTAAGATCGATTGGTTGGAAATAAATGCACTGTTTATCTTATATTTGCAGGGGCGCGACTATGAGTATTAAATCACTAAAACCTTAAAAGGAAACGTCAATGGAAGGAAACGTAATAGCCACAAACAAAAAGGCAAGATTCGAATATTTCATCGAGGAGACTTACGAAGCGGGCATAACGCTTGTCGGCTGCGAAGTCAAGTCGGCGCGCGCCGGTAACGTAAACCTTGCCGACAGTTTCTGCTTTTTCGAAAACGGCGAACTGCTGCTTAAAAACTGTTACGTCGCGGCGTACGAGCAAGGCTCTTATAACAACGTGGACGTCCGAAGAGATCGCAAACTGCTGATGCACAAGCAGGAACTGCGCCGTCTTTACGGAAAAATCAAGGAAAAAGGCTACACGCTCGTTCCGATAAAAATGTACTTCAAAAACTCGCTTGTCAAGGTCGAACTGGGCTTGGGTAAGGGTAAAAAACAATACGATAAGAAGCAAACTACGCGCGAACGCGACATAAAACGGTCGGCAGAGCGCGATATAGCGGCGATGAAGCGTTCGAAACGCATAATCTGACGGAGGGAAAATGTCGGTTTTATACAGAAAATACCGCCCGGAAAAATTCGACGACGTCGTGGGTCAAGCCAACGTCACCGAGGCGCTTAAAAATCAGATAATCAAGGGCAGAGTGGGGCACGCATATCTTTTCACCGGCAGCCGCGGAACGGGTAAAACGACCTGCGCCAAGATTTTTGCCCGTGCGATCAACTGCCTGCATCCCGAAAACGGCTCGCCGTGCGGAAAATGCGAAGTGTGCCGCAGTCTTAAAAGCGCGGATTGCGTGGATATTATCGAAATGGACGCCGCTTCCAACAACGGCGTGGATGAAATCCGCGAAATACGCGAAAAGGTCAAATACGCGCCTGCGGTGGCAAAGAAAAAAGTGTATATTATCGATGAAGCGCACATGCTCACGTCCGGAGCGTTCAACGCTCTTCTTAAAACGCTCGAAGAGCCACCCGAACACGTCGTTTTCATACTCGCGACCACGGAAGCGAACAAACTGCCGCAGACCATTCTGTCGCGATGCATGCGTTTCGATTTCCGCCTTATCCCCACCGATCGGATTTACGATCTCGTCAAAAAAGTATACGACGAAGAGGGCGCGACTTACGAGGACGCAGCCGTCCGTCTTATCGCAAAAGCGGGCGAAGGCTCGGCGCGCGACGCTTTGTCGATTGCCGACCGCTGTCTGTCCGCAGGCGAAAAAGTGACCTACGAAGAGGTTGCCGACGTTCTGGGCGTAAGCGGCTGGGAGACCATGTCGAAAATGCTTTCCGAAATTAACGACGGAAACGTGGGCGCGGCGCTCGTCACGCTCGACGAACTTATCGCGACCGGTAAAAGCGTCGGTCTTATCGCAAAGGAACTGACTTCCTACGCGCGCGACGTACTCGCCGTGCGTTCGGGCGGAAAAGCGTCGGTCGTAGCCGGCGAGGACAAACTCGCCGCACTCGAAGCGGACGCGGCAAAATACTCGGCGGACATTTTAATAACCGTTATGAACACGTTCTCGTCGCTCGACGCGTCCATCCGCTATTCGGTAAGTCCGAGAATAGTACTCGAATGTGCGCTCGTTTCGGCGTGCAGACTGCTCGGAAGCGACTATTCGGCGTTTGCCGAGCGACTTGCAAGGGTCGAGAAAAAACTGGACGCTATCGAAAAGGGCGGAGTGCAGTTGTCTAGTGCCGTGCGGCACGAGGCTGTTCAGGCTTCGGAGCAGAAGAGTTCCGCATTACCTCGCGACGCGTTTTCGTGCTGGGGCAAAGCGGTGACTTACCTTCGCAGAAACGAAAGCATGGTGGTGTTCAGCGTTGCAGGCGAGCAGAGCGACGTCGAAATGAAAGGCGACACGCTCGTCGTGTACGCAAGCGACGACGATTCGTTTATGACGCTTTCCACACCCGAAGCGACCGAGGCATTGTCGCGTGCGGCTGCGTTTATTCACCCGGATCTAAAAATAGCGGTGGAAAAACGCGCGCAGAAAGTGGACATGGACAACGAAATAGCACGCATCAAGGCGATTGCCGGCAATGCGAAAATCAACGTAAATAAGCGTTAAGCGCAGTGATAAGCGGCGTTTTACGAATATAAAATTAAAAATAATATTATAAGGAGATATAAAAACTATGGCATACGGCGGAAGAGGATTCGGCGGAGGAATGAACATGCAGGCGCTCATGAAACAGGCGCAGCAGATGCAGGAGCAACTCAAAAAGGCTCAGGAAGAATTGAAGGAAAGCGAGTTTATCGGCTCTGCCGGCGGAATGGTCAACGTCACCGTTTCGGGCGCGAAAGAGGTGCTTGCCGTTTCCATTAAGCCCGAAGCGATCGACCCCGACGACATCGAAATGCTCGAAGATCTCATAACGGCTGCGGTGAACGACGCGCTAAACAAAGTAGCCGAAAAAGAACACGAACTCATGCCTAATATGGGCGGACTGGGACTGTAATGAATCAGCCCGAGTGTATCGAAAGGCTGGCTAACGAGTTCAGCAAACTGCCGGGAGTCGGCAAAAAAACGGCTCAGCGTTACGCATACGCCGTCGTGGAGTGGGACAAAAATCAAGCCGCCGCGCTGTCTGACGCCATTGCGGAAGTCAAGGAAAAAGTCGGCAAATGCGAAGTGTGCGGCAACTACTCGGAAACGCCGGTGTGCGACATCTGCTTAAAGCGCGATAAGAGCGTTATCTGCGTGGTCAGTTACCCCAAAGACGTGCTTGCGATGGAAAGAGTGAGCGGTTTTTCGGGCGTTTACCACGTCCTCGGCGGCGTTATAAGCCCCATAGACGGCGTGTTCGAAGACGACCTCAACATCGCGGGTCTTATTAAAAGGCTGGACGGCGTGCGTGAAGTCATTATCGCAACAAACTCCGACGTCAAGGGCGAAGCGACCGCCTACACGGTTGCAAAGCGCGTAAAAGAAGCCGGCGTGAAGGTAACTCGTCTTGCACAGGGAATAAGTATGGGCAGCGAAGTCGAATACGCGGACGAGGCGACTCTCGCGCGTGCGATTCAGTCGCGTACCGAAATGTAATAAGGATAAAATCATGAATTTCGACAAAAGCATTTTCGAAAATAAAAAGGCAATTTCTCACCCGTTTATAGCGGCTCACAGAGGAGTCAGCGGAGCGAATATTCCGTGCAACACTCTGCTCGCTCAGAAAATAGCGGTAAATCAGGGTGCGGACGTCGTGGAAATAGACGTTACCAAAAGCCGCGACGGCGAATACTTCTGCTTTCATCCGGGCATGGAACCGGTGTTCCTAAAGTGCGGAAAATATATTCCCGACATGACCGCGGAAGATGTTAAACGCACACCTCTTCTCAATCAGGACGAGGTCGAAACGCACTACCGCGTTCCTCTGCTTAAAGACGTTTTCGCCCTGCTTAAAGACAAAGTTTATATAAACGTGGACAAGTACTGGGAGGACGTCGAGGGCATAACGCGCGTCATCCGCGAGTGCGGCGTGGAAAAGCAGGTCATCGTAAAAACGCCGATAGAGGACGAATACTTCGCTCTCGTCGAAAAATATGCGCCCGACTTCATGTACATGGGCATGGCTCGCCACACCGACGACGTTACCGACAGGTTGCTCGCTCGTAACATTAACTATATCGGAATCGAAGCCCTGTTCGATAGTTTTGACGACGACGTCGCAAGTGAAAAGTACATTTCGTCCATGCACGAAAAAGGACTTTTAGTGTGGGGCAATTCCATACTCTACAACGAAAAAGACATAATTTCCGCCGGACTTACCGACGACGCCGCGCTCGAAAGCGGTGACGGAAGCAGTTGGAAAAAACTCGCCGAAATGAAATTCGACTTCATCCAGACCGATTGGGTGTCGGAAGTCGTAAAAGCACTCGGCATTAAAAAATAATAGCAATATAATCCGATCGGCGTGATTTTTGCGTCGAAAATTAAGGAGAACGTATGAAAATTATCGTGGCAGGATGCGGAAACGTCGGCATAAACGTCGTTAAAAGCCTTGCGAAAGAAGGTCATTCCATTACGGCAATCGACGTGAGCGAGGAAAGGCTGGAAGAAGTGGCGGACTATTACGACGCCACGGGAGTAAACGGCAGCGCGTCGCTTATAGAAACGCTTAAATCCGCCGAAGCGGACAAAGCGGATTTGTTTATCGCGTCCATGACTTCGGACGAGATGAATATTCTTTGCTGCAATCTCGCAAAGTACGTCGGAGCGAAAGCAACCGCCGCGCGTCTTCGCAACCCGGACTATTCGGAGCAAGCCGAGGACATGATGAAAGCGTTGTCGCTCGACTTCTACGTCAACCCCGAATACGAACTCGCATGCGAAATCGCGCGCAAACTCAAATATCCCGGAGCGGACGGCGTCGAAGACATCGTTCGCGGAAAAGCCGAACTCATCACCGTGACGCTGCCCGAAAGTTGTCCGCTCGTCGGTAAAAAACTGATGGAAGCAATGTCGGTAAGCCGCGCGCAAGGACTGGTCTGCGTTGTGGAACGCGGCGAAAAAGTGCTTATTCCTCGCGGTAATTTCGTGTTCGAAGCCGGCGACAAGATCAGTTTTGCCGCAACGCCCAAAAACAGCGAGATTTTTCTGCGCGACATAGGTATGTACCGCAATCGTCCGTCGTATGTGGTTATAGCAGGCGGCGGAGCGACCACGCACTACCTCGCCGAAGCGCTCACCAAAATGAACATTCGCGTCAAAATCATGAATTCGTCGCAGGAAGAGTGCGAAAAACTCCGCCTCGAACTGCCCGAAAGCGTAACCGTGGTCAAGGGCAAAGCCGGCGAAGAGGAAGTTTTCGAGGAAGAAGGACTGGATAAAGCCGACGCCATAGTGCTGCTCGGAAAAGCCGACGAGGAAAACATTCTCATTTCGCTGTTTGCGCGCACTTATAAAGTTTCGATTATAATAACCAAAGTTCAGAACGAAACCAACCGCAGACTGTTGCAGGAAGTAAATATGGGTACGGTTATGTCGCCCGACAGAACGGCGGCTACCATACTCATCAAGTACGCCCGCGCGCTCAGCGTGTCGGGAAAACGCAGCAAACTCATAAAACTGTACAACATCGACGACAAAGCCGAAGCGGTCACGTTCAACGTGGGCGACGAAAAGCGCGTAGCCGGCAAAAAAGTGCGCGAAATAGCGTTCAAAAAATCTATTCTGTGCGCGTGCATAGTGCGCGGAAAGGAAATCATCATTCCTTACGGCGATACGGTCGTTGAGCAAGGCGACCTTATCATGCTGGTTTCCGCAGACGATAAACTAACCACGCTCGAGGAAGCGCTCGAAAGATGAACTATAAAGTCGTTTTCCACACAATAGGCAAGATATTGAAAATACTCGCGTGCCTGCTCATCGTGCCGCTCGTCGTCGCAATCGCATACAGAGAGGACAGATTAGTGTTCCTGTCGCACGTCGCAACGATATTATTGTCGGCGGCTCTCGGCAACGCTTTATGCTCGATTAAAACGCCCGAAACCAAAATGCACGCGCGCGACGGACTGGTTACGACCGGTCTTACCTGGATAATAATGTCGCTTATCTGCGCCCTGCCGCTGTTCGTAAGCGGACACATGTCCTATCTCGACGCTCTGTTCGAAATAGTTTCGGGCTTTACGACCACCGGTATGTCCGTTCTCAACAGCCCGATTGACCAACTTACGCATAGTCTGCTGTTTTTGCGCAGTTTTACGCACTGGATCGGCGGTATGGGCGTGCTTGTGTTCGTGCTTGCCGTGCTCCCCGATTCCAATCCGACGGCTATACACCTGATGAAACAGGAGTCGCCCGGACCTCAGGTTTCCAAACTCGTGTCCAAAGTGCGCTCGTCTGCAATGATTCTGTACGCCATTTACGTCGTCATGACGATTATAATGATTATATTCCTGCTTGCCGGCGGAATGCCCGTTTTCGACAGCGTGATAACGGCGTTCGGAACGGCAGGTACCGGCGGATTTTCGCTGTACGGCGACAGCATAGCGCACTATAAGAACAATTATATCGAAATAGTTACCGCCGTGTTCATGCTTTTGTTCGGCGTCAACTTCAACGTTTACTACCTTATTCTCATCGGCAAGGCGAAAGAGGCTTTCAAAAGCGAAGAACTCAAAGCCTATATCGTTATCGTGGCCGTTGCGATAGGTGCGATCGCGCTCAACAGCATAAGCATGTTCGGGTCGCTTACTGAAGCGCTTAAACAGGCGTTCTTCCATGTGTCGTCGGTAATAACCACGACCGGTTACACTACGGCGGATATAAACGCGTATTCGCATTTTTCCAAAGCCGTGCTGCTCGTTCTGATGTTTACGGGCGCATGTTCGGGTTCGACGTGCGGCGGTATAAAACTTATCCGCGCGCTCATAGTCGCAAAATCGGCTAAAAATAACAGTAAATCGGTCATTTCCCCACGTGAAGTCAATTTCGTCCGAATCGACGGCAAAAAAATCGACGGCGGCGTCGTGGGTCAGACCATGGCTTTTCTCGCCGTTTACGTCATGGCGATCGCCCTCTCGACGATCGTTATCTACGCCGGAGCGGGCAAGGAAATGGAAGAGTCTTTTTCCGTCGCGATGTCCGCGGTAAGCAATATCGGCGCGCAGTTCAATTTAGAGTCGATAGGACTGTATCCGTGGTATTGCAAAATACTTATGATATTCGACATGCTGCTCGGCAGACTGGAAGTTTTCCCGATAATAATGCTGTTCATGCCCAAAACATGGCGCAGAATTTAATATAAACTTATTAAAAGCGTCATGACCGATACGAAAAAAGGAGAATACTAAATGAAAATCTGGCAGATTTATCTTATTGCCGTCGCGGTTATGAGTGTAATTTCTTTTATACTTTACGCCATGGATAAGGCAAAAGCCAGGCAAAAGGCGTGGAGAACGCCCGAAAAGGTGCTGCTTCTCAGTTCGTTTTTGCTGGGCGCGCCCGGCGGCTACGCGGCAATGCTCGTTTTCCGCCACAAAACGAAGCACTGGTACTTTCATGTCGTCAACCTCGTTTCGCTCGCATTGCAGATTGCGGCATTCGTAATACTGTTCAAAATAGCGTAATTCCGTATAAAAATCCTTGGATTAGCGTACAATAACGGCGAAACAAGGAGAAAACTTATGAAAACAACCGGAATAGTGCGCAGAGTGGACGACCTCGGAAGAATAGTCATTCCCCGCGAATACAGACGGGCGTACGAGATCGAAATAGGCGACCCGATGGAGATCTCGGCGGACGAGAACGGCATCATCACGCTCAAGCGCGTCGATACGGGCGCGGAGTATAAAAAAGCGGCGCAGGTAGCCGTCGATTTTCTTTACGAACGGCTGGGCTTTACCGCTCTTGCGTGCAACCGCAGGAAATTCGTCGCCGCGGCAGGCAGGAAAAAAGGCGTGTTCGAAGGAAGAGAAGTCGGGCTTGAAATAATCGACGCCATCGACGAGTTCACACCGCGAAAAGTCGCGCCATCGGCTCTGTTCGGAGAGAGTGCCGAGCAGTTTTCGGAGTGCTACGTCTGCCCCGTTTTCGGCGAACACGGCTCGGTAGGCGCTCTGGTCGTGCTGGGCGAGGACGCTTTCACCGAAGACCAAAGGCGGATTATCGACCTGTCCGCGCGGTTAATTGCAAACAATATGCAAAAATATTAGTCAAAACGCTTGCGTATATTTCTTTTTTGTGCTATAATATCATGGATTTGTTCGGGAGAACGTTCTTTTTCCGCGCAAAAAAATCACGGCAACATTTAAGAGGTATATTATGAACAATATTTTGAACTTTTTGGGAGTAGCAGCCTGGATAAGCGAATCTTTCCCCGTAATACGTATCGTATTGCTTATTCTCACTGTGCTTTGCTGCGCGGTCGTCATTGTGCTTGCGCTCGTTTCGCCCGTCGGAACCGAAGACGGCAACGTCATCACCGGAGGGGAAACCACCGATACATTCTATTCGCAAAACAAGTCCAAAATGAACGAAGGATTGGTTAAAAAACTCATGATAGCGTTCAGCATTGTAACTGCGGTTCTTATCGTGTTGTTCTACATCACCGTTATCATGTACAAGGGTTAAATCCGAAAATCGAATATGAAAAGGACGGGCGCGAAATAGCGGCTCGTCTTTTGTTTTTTAAGAGGTAAATAAATGAAAACCGAAAAATTCGGCGGTAAAACCAAGAAAAAAACCGCCACTAAATTAAATAGCGACGTAAAAAAGAAAAAGCCGCCGACAAAAAAAGGAGTAACGGCGAGAAAAACCTCGGCCGGAAAAACCGCCGCCCGTAAGCGCGATTTCGTCGCACCCGAGAAAAATAAGCGTACGCCGCTCGGCGTGAGCGTTTCCGCCGATAAATCGATAATTCTCGGAAAAATAGACGGAACGGGCAAAAACTACGCCTTTTTCGTGCCGGACGACGGCAGTCTCGACGTGTTCGTGGCGGGCGAAAAACTGCACGGCGCTATTGAAGGCGACGTCGTCGAAGCGAGAATAATCTCGCACGTCAAGGAAGGCGGCGAGGGCGAAGTCGTAAAAATACTCGAAAGCCCCAACGAAAAATTCGTCGGCACGGTGGAAGGAAACGACATTCTGCCGGATCTGCACGGCATGCCGCAGAGAATCCACGTTTCGTCCAGGAACAGACTGCGCTGCAAAACGGGCGAAAAAGTGTACGCTCGCATAATCGAACGCGGCAAGGAAAACTACTGCGTAATCGAGGAAAAACTCGGTCTTGCCGGCAATACCGACGCCGAAGTTCTGGGCGTTATACGCTCGTATAACATCGAAGAGAATTTCCCTCGGGACGTTCTTGCCTGCGCCGAAAAAATAAACGGCACGCTCTCCGGGGAGGAGAGAAACCGCCGCGAGGACTTTACCGGCGACACCGTGATAACCATTGACGGCGCGCATTCGAAAGACTTCGACGACGCCGTGTGCGTAAAACGTTTGCCGGGCGGCGGATACCGACTGTACGTTCACATCGCGGACGTTACGCAATACGTCAAAGAGGGCGACCCCATCGATAAGTGCGCTTTCGACCGCGCCACGAGCGTGTACTTTGCCGACCGCGTCATTCCCATGCTGCCCGAAAAACTGTGCAACGACGTCTGCTCGTTGGTCGAGGGCGAGAACAGACCGGTTCTCTCGTGCGTTATCGACTATTCCGCGGACGGAGAAGTGACGGCAAAGCGCGTAACCGAAGGCATAATCCGCTCGTCCGCAAGAACGACTTACGACGAAATTTACGCATTCATGCAGAATGATCCGGCAATGAAAGAGAAGTACGCTTTTCTTTCCGACATGCTCGAACCTGCCGTGGAATTATATAAAATACTGAATAAAAAGCGCATGGATAACGGCTCGATCGAGTTCGACTTTATCGAAACCGAAATAGAAGTGGACGAAAAAGGCGACGTCGTGGACGTTCGTGCGGTCGAGAGAAACGACGCTCACAAAATGATAGAGGAGTTCATGCTTGCCGCCAACGCCGCCGTTGCGTCGGTATACGACAAACTCAAACTGCCGTTCGTCTACCGCGTTCACGCCGCACCCCCTGCCGAAAAACTGGAGGGGCTTACGGAACTGCTGCAGTCGATAGGCGTAGAACTGCCCGACGAGCCGACTCCTTCGGACGTTGCGAACATGCTCGCTTCCGTGGACGGACGCTATAAAGACATGGTCAACTTCGCGACGCTGCGTTCCATGTCGAAAGCCGAGTACAAGGCGACCAACGACGGTCATTACGGACTGAATTTTGCCGACTATTGTCACTTCACGTCCCCGATCCGCCGCTATCCCGACCTCGCCATTCATCGCATAATCAAGAAATATCTTGCAGGCGAGAAAAATCTCAAAGCGAGATATTCGCAGTGGGTAAAGGACGTCAGTAAAAAGTCGTCGGAGCGTGAGCGCAGAGCCGAAGAAGCCGAGCGCAAAGTGGACGACGTGCTTGTCGCTAAGTACATGGCACGGCACGTCGGCGAAATTTATCCCGCAAAGATAAGCGGCGTCACCGAGTGGGGCGTGTTCGCGCGGATAGCGAACGGAATAGAAGGATGCGTGCGCGTCGAAAAACTGCCCGGCGGCGAGTACTCGTTCGATAAAAACAAGTTCCGTTTAAGTTGCGGAAAACGCTGCTATAAGCCCGGCGACCCCGTGGTCATAAAAGTGGACGACGTTACCGGCGGAAAAATCAATTTTTCTTTCGTGGAAGGAAACGAAAACGCATAATATTTTCAGTAGTACGCACAATACCTCTTGTCGGTCAGAAGCGACCGACGGGAGGTTATTTTTATGATTAACGTGATTGCGCTTTTAATCGGACTTATAACTGCCGTAAACACGCAGCCGGTCAAAAAACCGATTACCGTAGCCGTGACGGACGGCGATAACGGCGCGCGAATCGTCCGCGTGAATCCGAGAGCGGACGAGGATGCTCGCCCGGTCAGACTGCATGACGAGAGAAGAACTTTCGACATGACCGATTACGACAGCAAAAAGCAGGCTCTGGACGAAAAGTATTCGCGCCGCGCGTATCTCCGCGAAAAAATGAGCAAGGAAATGGCGGACTTTCTCGCCGACTACGAAGAGTATCGTCTGCTTTCCGCAAACTATTGCCGCGAATACCGCGCGCTCGGAGAAACGAACGCAAACGGCACCGAAAAAGGCGGTTCGTCCGCCGATAACGATAACGCCGGTACCGAAAACAACGGTACGTTTCCCGATAAAACGGACGCGAACAGACAAAACGGCAGCACAAACGGTAGCACAAACGGCGGAACGAATAACGGAAACGGAGCGTATAACGGAGGCTCGTATAACGGAAATAATTCGGGCAGCGAAAACTCCGACGGCAACGGAACGAATAACGGAAGAGAAGAAGACGGAGATAAAATCTTCAGACCCGTGCCGCCTTCGACCGATATGCCCCGTCCGCTCTTTCCCGGCGATAACGGAAACGACGGCGGCGACGACGGAATCGCTCCGCTACCTGCTCCCGGCACGGACGGCTCGTTCGTGATCGGCGACTGAACGAATAAAATAAGCGGCTTAAATCCGACCGGGAGAAGGTTCGCCTTCCGCGGACGGATTTTTTTGTCGCGTTCCGGCGAAAAAACGACTATAAAGTGTTAAAAAGGGGCAAAAGAGGCGAAAATCGGGTATTTTTGCAATAATAGCGAGTGCAAAAAGCGCAAAAACGTTTGACATATTCGTCGGATGGGTGTATAATTATAATAATAGAAACTATCGGACGTTCTTGCGCGGTATGGCGCAAGGCGCTATTTTATTGTAAAAACCGTAAAAGGGCGAAAACGTAAGAAGTTTCGATTTGCGCGTTGCCGGAAATAATTTCGCCGCGCGCGAGGAGCAAGAAATCATGATCAAAATAACCGCTGCTAAAAAGCAGGAACTGACCGAAAGACTCAAATGGTTGGTTGACGAAGGCAGACGCGACGCCGTCGAGAAAATCAAAGAAGCACGCTCTTTCGGCGACCTTTCGGAAAACTCCGAATACGACATCGCTCGCGAGCATCAGCGTAAAGTCGAAGAGGAAATCAGCGAACTTACCAACGTGCTTGACGAAAAGAATCACGTCGTGATCAACTTCAAAGACAATTACGAGCAGGTTGAAGTGGGTTGTCAGGTGGTGATTCAGGACATGAAAACGCAGGAGAAAAAAACTTTCAAACTGCTGGGAAAATACGAAGCCGATCCGTACGCCACTCCCAAAATCATCAGCGACGAATCTCCGCTCGGAAAAGCGCTCGTGGGTAAGAAAGTGGGCGAAATCGCCAATTTCGAACTCAAAAACGCCAAAACCAAGTATAGAATTCTCTCTATTGCAAGCATTAAATAAATAACGACGACAAAGGCGAGGCAGGCGCGTTTTTTTCGCCGTGCGGAAAAACGGACAAGCCGCTCATTCCCTGAATCAGCGAGGAATTATGGAAAACCAAATAAATCAGAACGAGAATATCGCCACCGAAGAAGATCTGGGCGAACAAATGCGCGTGCGCCGCGAAAAACTGGCGCAACTCAAAGAAAGCGGAGCCAATCCGTACGAAAAAACCAAGTGGATTCGCTCGTGCGATTCCGACGACATCAAAAACGACTTTCCCTCTTTCGACGGAAAGGAAGTTTCCGTTGCCGGCAGAATAATCTCGCGCAGAATCATGGGTAAGGCGAGTTTCGCTCATATCCTCGACGAAAAGGGCGAACTGCAAATCTACGTCAAAATAGACAACGTCGGCGCGGAAAGTTACGAAGCGTGGAAGAAAACCACCGACATCGGCGACATCGTCGGCGTCAAAGGCACCGTTTTCATGACTCATAAGGGCGAAATTTCCGTTTCGGTCACCGAACTCGTGCTGCTAAGCAAATCGCTTTTGCCGCTGCCAGAAAAATGGCACGGTCTTAAAGACAACGATCTTCGCTATCGTCAGCGTTACGTCGACCTCATCGCCAATCCGCAGGTTAAAAAGTGCTTCGAGGTGAGAAGCAGAATAATCTCGGCAATCCGCTCGCTGCTCGATTCGAAGGGCTTTATCGAAGTGGAAACGCCTATGCTCAACACCATCCCCGGCGGAGCGAACGCGCGCCCGTTCATCACGCATCACAACACGCTCGACATCGATATGTACATGCGTATCGCGCCCGAACTGTACTTAAAGCGTCTTATAGTCGGCGGCTTCGCGAAGGTTTACGAACTGGGCAAAATGTTCCGTAACGAGGGTATGGACATCAAGCACAACCCCGAATTTACCATGATGGAACTGTATCAGGCGTACGCCGATTATCACGACATGATGGACATCACCGAGGAAATTTATCAGGCGGCTATAAAGGCTGCCGGCGTCGGCGACAAAATCGAATACGAAGGCACGGAAATCGACCTCACTTCGCCGTGGGAAAGACTTACCATGCTTGACGCGATCAAGAAATACGTCGGCATCGACTACGATAAAATGAGCGTCGAAGAGGCGTACGCAGCGGCTAAAAACGCAGGCGTCGAAATCGACGAAGCCAAGAAAACCTGGGGCAACATCGTGTACGAAACTTTCGATCAGTTGGTCGAGAGCAAACTCATTCAGCCGGTATTTATCACCGACTACCCCGTCGAGGTCAGTCCGCTTGCAAAACGCAGCGTGGAAGATCCTCGCATGACCTATCGTTTCGAATTCTTCATCTACGCTCGCGAAATGGGCAACGCGTACAGCGAACTTAACGACCCGATCGATCAGAAAGAGCGTTTCGAGCGTCAGGTTAAACTGCGTGCGTCCGGCGACGACGAAGCGCAGATGATGGACGACGATTTCGTCACCGCTCTCGAATACGGCATGCCTCCGACAGGCGGACTCGGAATAGGAATCGACCGTATGATAATGCTGCTCACCGGCAGTTCGTCCATACGCGACGTCATGCTGTTCCCCACGATGAAACCCAAGAAATAAGGTTTTATATATAAATTCGGGAAAATAATATGGATAATAAGATAACACGCGACAGAATAAAACAGCACATGCACTACGATTGGTATAAATACGTGGTGTGCGTGCTGCTGTGCGTGTTTATTTTTTCTCTCGCATACACTTGGTCGGGTAACTATCGCGCGTACGAAGAACTGGACGTGTTTATCACTTGCTACGACTTCTACGACGACGATTTCAAGTCCGACGCGTTAAAATATCTGAATAAAAATTGCAGCAATAACATCGTCAAAGTCATCGGCGTGTCGAGCATGAGCGCGATTTCTCCCTCGTGGGGCGAGGCACTCAATTCCATGGGCTATAACGACAGGACGGCGTTTATGATTCTGCCCGAAAGTCAGATGGATACGTATGCGGCAACTTTCTTGTGCATGTATTCCGTGGCTGCGAATTCGGGCAAGACGGACGAGAGTATATGGAAAGCCGTTATTCCCGACGAACTCAAAGAGTTTTACGCGATTCCCGAAAACGTCGGCGAGTATATCGATCGCATGGCGAAAGCCGAATCCGACGAGCAACTCGGCGAAATAAAGAAAGAAGTAAACGCGATTAACGAGAATCTGTATTTCGATAAGGGAAACAGAGGGATGGGCGTGTACGGAATTCGCGTGGACAATCTCGCGGATACTACGCGAATCCGCTTCAAAAGTGCCGATCCCGACCGCTATCCCGACGAAAAATATTATCTCGTGATGCACTACAATAATCACAACAGCGGCTCGTACGGCTATACGAACAAAATCGACGGGCATTACGAAAGTTTTGCTCTCGCAAAATTCTTCTTAACCCGTTACGGAGTGGTAAATTGAGCATATTTTCACAACTGAAAAAGACGGGAAAAGCAATGAGTTTTCACACTCCCGGACATAAAGGAAAGTTAAACGCTCTCGACGGTACGGAACTCGACGGAGCCTTTCCGCTCGACTGCATCGAAAAAGCCGAAAAGCAGGCTGCCGAGCATTACGGAGCGAAAAACGTCCGTTTTCTCGTAAACGGCTCCAGTATAGGCGTTAAAAGCATGATAATGGCGGTAGAGGGAGATATCATCGCGCCCGAAAATCGTCATCCGTCGGTGGACGAAGGGCTTACTCTTGCCGGCAAGCGCGGATATTTCGTCCGTACCAAAAAGAAAGGCGGACTTCCGATGCCGCTCACTGCCGAGGAAATCGAGCGCGAATTTTTCAAGCACGAGGGCATTAAAGCGGCGCTCGTCGTCAGTCCCGACTACTACGGTTTTACCGCCGATTTGCGCGCAATCCGCCATACATGCGATAAACTCGGTCTTATAATGCTCGTGGATTCGGCTCACGGCGCGCATTTCGCCACGCTCGACCCCAAAGCCGGCGACAGACCTCTGTTCCCGATGTCCGCAACCAGAATCGCGGACGCATGCAATTTAAGCGCGCATAAAACCATGTGCGCGTACACGCAGTCGGCGTATCTGGCGGTAAACAAAAGCCGCCTGTGCGACAAAATCGACAAGGCGCTCAGACTTTTAGGCACCACCAGCCCGTCGTATATTCTGATGGGACAACTGGAAAAAGCCATCGAATTCGAGCGCAAAAACGCGCGCAAATACTACGATCTGGTTGCCGAAGCAAGCAAAAGTCTGCTCGGCGAAAAATTCGAACGCGTTAAAAACGACGACCCCATGCGCGTCGTCCTCGACTTCGAAAAGAGCGGATTAAGCGGTAAAAAAGTGTACGAAAAACTCGCTTCGCGCGGCATTTACGCCGAAAAATACGACGAAAGAAGAGTCGTGTTCATCCTGACTCTTTCCGACAGCGTCAAAGACATACGAAAACTCGGTAAGGAGTTGCGAAAATTATGACCGGTAAATTTGTCACATTCGAAGGCTGCGAGGGCGTCGGTAAGTCCACGCAGGTAAAAAAACTCAAAGAATATCTCGCTTCGCGCGGAATAAACGCGGTTTTTACACGCGAACCGGGCGGAACTCCCATATCCGAGCAGATAAGGACGATTATCCTCGACCCCGAAAACAAGAGCATGGACGACGTTACCGAACTTATGCTGTACGCGGCGGCGCGCCGTCAGCACACGCAGGAGTTTATTAAACCTCGGCTCGAAAACGGCGAAACTGTGATTTGCGACCGCTATATCGATTCGACTACGGCTTATCAGGGCTACGCTCGCGGACTGGGCAGCGAAACGGTGGAAAACCTGAACGCGCTTGCCGTCGGCGACGTGAATATCGATCTTACGATATTTCTCGATCTGCCGCCCGAACGCGCTTTCGACCGTAAAGGCGGACGCGACGAAGGTGACCGTCTGGAAAACGAGAAGATGGAATTTCACAAGCGAGTTTACGACGGTTTTTGTAAAATCGCCGAAAAGTATCCCGGAAGAGTGGTGCGCGTGGACGCAAGCGGAAGCAAGCAGCAAACGCACGAAAAAATCATAAAAACGCTTATCGAGCGCGGCATTATCCCCGCGGAGAACGACAAATGAGATATTTTGCCGAAATCAAAGACAATTTCTCGGTTAAAAAAACGCTGGAAAAAATAAAGAAGGGCAACGTCTCGCACGCATACGCCGTTATAGCGGAGGACGACTACACTCAAAAAGCGGTTGCGCTCTGCCTTATCTCGGCAATATCGGGAGCGGACGAAACCCGGCTCGAACAAAACGGCTACGCGGACGTTCGAACCTATCCGTCCGAGCGCGACAAAGTGCTGTCGGCGGATATAGACGACCTTACGTCCACGGCGTATATAACGCCCACCGAACTGGATAAAAAGTTCTACGTCATCGAAAAAGCGGCGACTATGAACGAAAGCGCGCAGAACAAACTGCTCAAAACGCTGGAAGAAGCGCCGCCCAAAACGGTAATTTTGCTGCTCGTGTCGGCGGCTGCGGCAATGCTTCCGACCGTGCTGTCGCGCTGCAATAAAATCGAAGTCGCACCCGAATCCGACGAAAAAATGAAAGCCGCGCTTAAAGAGTACTACGGCGAAGAAAATCTCGACCTTGCCGTGTCGCTTTCCGGAGGCTACTTCGGAACAGCCGAAAAAGTGCTCGAAAACGCCGAATACGCAAAGGATCTCGATCTTGCGTTGGAAACGCTGCTTTTCATGAAAACGAGTAAAAACATACTGTCTTTCTCGCAAAAATGGATCGAACGCGCGCAAACCATGCCCGACGTTATCGATTGTCTGTCGCTCGCGCTTGACGACTGCGCTTCGGCGTCGCTGGGACTTATGCGAAGAGTTCGGCTTAAAAGTCGCATGCAGGATATAAAAGCACTGTGCGGCGAATACGACGACAAGTGCGTCGCGCTCATTCAGCCGTATCTGTGGGACGCGAAAAGAAAACTGTCGCAATACTGCTCGGCTCAGGTCGTGGCGGACGGATTGCTGTTCAAAATATTGGAGGTAAAGGCAAAATGCCGAAAATCATAGGAGTCAAGTTCAAAAAGTCGCCCAAAATCTACTATTTCGAGGCAGGCGACCATAAATATAAGGAAAACTGCGGCGTAATCGTCGAAACCGCGCGCGGAATCGAGTTCGGCGAGGTCAAAATTCTGCCCACCGACGTAGACGACGACAAAGTGGTGTCGCCGCTTAAACCCGTTATGCGCCTTGCAAACGAAAAAGACTACGCCACCGAAGAGAGAAACGCCAAAAAGCGCGACGAAGCCTATCCGATCGTCGAAAAGAAAATTCAGGAAAGCAAACTTAAAATGCGGCTCAGCGACGTCGAATATACGTTCGACGGCAATAAAATGATAGTTTATTTCACCGCCGATAATCGCATCGACTTCCGCGACCTGGTAAAAGACCTCGCGTCCACGTTCCGCACGAGAATCGAACTGCGCCAGATAGGTCCGCGCGACGAATGCAAAATGCTGGGCGGTATCGCTCCGTGCGGCAGAGCGTGCTGTTGCAGCGATCATATGTCCGAGTTCTCGCACGTTTCGATTAAAATGGCTAAAACGCAGAATCTGTCGCTCAATCCGCAAAAAATAAGCGGTCTTTGCGGCAAACTCATGTGCTGTCTCGCATACGAGAACGAGTACTATGCCGACGTAAACAAGCATATGCCCAAAGTCGGCTCGTTCGTTAAAACCGAAAACGACGGCTCGGGTACCGTGTTCTCGGTAAATCAACTTAAAGACAACGTTACGATAAAGAAAGAGAAAAAAGACGGCGGAATGGAATTCGTAACCGTTCCTGCCGCGCAGATAACGTTCACGTCAAAAAAGGCTCCCGCCCCCGAAGAAAGCGTCGATGCGGAAGAGTAACGGGCGATGAAGAGAAAAATCGCCGCGTCCGACGCACGATAGTTGAAAAATTTGAAAAATACTACGCTAAAAACGTGGACAAATAGTTTTTTTTGTGATATAATATCGTTTGACGGAGAAGGAAAAAGCCTTGCCGGTCAAAATTTATTAAGGAGAGTTTATAATTATGGCACACGTAATCAGTGACGAATGCCTTTCCTGCGGTTCCTGCGCATCGGAATGCCCGGTCGGAGCGATCAGCGAAGGCGACGGAAAGTATGTAGTAAACGCAGACGAATGCGTTGATTGCGGCGCTTGCGAAGGCGCTTGCCCCGTAGGAGCAATTTCACAGGCAGACTAATCGGTTTTTGCGACAATTAAAGCGGACAGGTTTTCCCTTCCGCTTTTTTGCTGCCGCGAAGAGGATTCACAAGGTAACCCTAACGATTTAACGCAAAAATCGCGTCCGCGCGACTAAATCACTTGCAAATAAACGGGCAGAACGCCCACGGAGGAATTATATGAAAAAGTACGACAACGTAGTAATCTTCGACCATCCCCTTATCAAACACAAAATCGCCATTCTTCGCGACGAAAACACCGGAATGAAGGAATTCCGCGAACTCGTCGAAGAAATCACCACGCTCATGACCTACGAGTGCCTTAAAGACGTCAAAACGGTAACCGTAAAAGTCAAAACTCCGCTCGAAGAAACCGAGCAGCAGATGGTACCCGACAACAGCATCGCAATCGTCCCCATCCTGCGCGCGGGACTTGGTATGGTAAACGGTATTCATGTGCTGTTCCCCACCGCTAAAGTAGGTCACATCGGCATGTACCGCGACGAAGAAACGCTGCAGCCGCACGAATATTACTGCAAACTGCCCGACGGTATCGAAAACAAACTGGTCCTTCTCGTAGACCCCATGCTTGCAACCGGCGGCTCGGCTTGCGACGCTATCGCAGCCCTCAAAAAGAGAGGATGCAAGAACATTAAGTTCATGGCAATCATCGGCGCGCCCGAAGGTATCGCAAAGGTTGCCGAAACTCATCCCGACGTCAACGTTTATGTGTCCACGCTCGACCGTTGCCTCAATCGGAACGGCTATATTCTGCCCGGTCTCGGCGACGCCGGCGACCGTCTGTTCGGTACCAAATAATTAAAAACAGTTATATTGAAAGCGTTCTCCCGCACGGTTCGGGTGAACGCTTTTTTCATGCTCCGAACGCACCGTAGCTATTGCTTTTTTCATGCTCCGAACGCACCGTAGCCGTTGCTTTTTTCGTGTCCCGAACGCACCGTAGCCGTTGCTTTTTTCGTGTCCCGAACACGCAAAAACGACCGCTTTTTCGCTTTCGAACAGACCTGCAAAAAAGCCAAGGTTTTCCATTAACTGTGTAAAACATATCTCGGTATGTCAATTTCAGCCGTTAAAAACGGTATTTCCGTCTGTCCGGAAACGCTTGAACCACAATTATTTTTCACTCGGAAATTAATTTTTTCAAACGTCGAAAAATACTTGAAATTGTAGAGGAACTATATGTTCATGTGCGAATTTTATCGATATAAAAAGGCATACTTATAATTACGACGCCATTCGGAGAGCGCGCAAACGCTTGTCATCAGGGGCAAAAAAGTCTTATTCGAAAAAAATATGTAAACCTTGTTGACTTTTTTATGTATTAGTGATAAAATAATAATAGCATTTTGGCTAAATTTTAAAACAGGAGAGGACTATGAAGAAAACCATCAGACTGATGACTGTTCTGTTTGCCGTGGTTTTGCTTGCTTTTGCAGGCGCGGCATGCAATAAACAGGACGTCGAATTCGTAGACAGCGGCGAACTTGTCGCAGGCTTCGAACTTCCGCACGGATCCGGTATTGCAGACAAGGACTACGAGTATGATTACAACTCGAATCTTTTCTATCGCAACGAACCGAGAACGACGGGAGCGGACCCCGGAGCGCTTTACGTTTCGGTCGAAGATATTAAAGAATCGTACGCTTACTACCGCGATACGTTCAAGTACACCAACGAAAAAGGCGAACTTGACTGGATCGACGGTTACAGCCTCGAAAAGTTCGAACAGGAAAACGGAACCGAAAAGGACTGGGTAGACAAGTACGGCAACATGTATTACATGGCTGTCACGCAGCATACCTACAGCGTTACGGCGGCAACCAAGAATAAATACAACGCGAATCTCGGCGGCTATCGTATGTTCACCACCCGTGACTTCGTCAACTGGCAGGAATGCGGCGAAATCGACGGTTTCGCGCTTGCGGTAAACCGTTCCACCGACTGGTGCGACGAATATTTCTGGGCGCCCGAATTTATCCGAGACCCAAAAACCGGTATGTATTTCATGTTCTACGGAGCAAGATATAAGTACGGCGGAGGATCGGACAAAACATATCCCGCTATCACGACCGTTGACGGCGGAACTACGGCTAATATCCGCGGCGACGTGGCTATTTCGCCCAACCCCCTCGGACCGTACCGCGTCATAACCGCAGAAAACTATTTCCAACTTTATGCGGGTAAAACCAAAAGCGGCGATTTCTTAACCGGCGAAACGCTCGTCAAAGATAAATTCGTCGAGGGAAGAGAGTATTACGAAGTATACGGCAAAGACGGAAAAACCGTCGTCGGCTACCGAAACGGAAACAACTACTATAACCTCATGGGTATGGAAAAAACTTCCGATATGCCGCTCATCAACGCCGGTTACTACTATCCCCGTTACTGCACCAGCGAAAGTAAGGTAAAGGAATTCACCGATTCCGCGCTGTTCGTCGGCAATATCGATTACGAAAACTACATGACCGAAATTCTCGACCTTAACCCGGTTATCGACGAGAAGGGCGATCTTTACTGCTACTTCACGATGGATACCCGTCACAGAGACAGAGAAAAAAGAGTGTACGGTATTTTCGTGATCAAAATGCTTGACTGGAACACTCCCGACTGGGATACGCTCAGATACGTTTGCCGCGTCAACTATACTTATATAGACAACGACGGCAGCACGCTTTACGGAACGCCGATGGAACCCACCGAGGGTAAATTCAACGAAGGAGGCGTAAACGAAGGTACCAACGTTATCTATCACAACGGGCTGTACTACATGACTTATTCGTACTTCGGATACACCGACGTTCGTTACTCGGTCGGGGTCGCCGTTTCGGACAACGCGTTCGGACCGTTCAAAAAGCAGTTTGCCTACATGCCCGTTATCGGTAAAGGAACCGAATACAACGACTATAAGGGCGGAACGGGACACCACTGCTTCATAAAGTCCGGCGACGAACTTTTTATGCTCTATCACTCAACCGACAACGCTCTCAACAACTACGACAAAAACGGAAATTATCTCGGTCGTCATATCGCAATCGATCGTATTTTCTGGAAATACGAAGAAGATATCGATATGGATATGATGTACGGCAACGGCGCAACCGTCAACCTGCAACCCAAGCCCGAATCGTTCACCGGTTATAAAAACGTGGCGCGCCTCGCTACCGTTACCGGCAACGGCGACATCGGCAAAACCGAATATGTAAACGACGGAATGTTCACCGCTCAGCCCTTTGCGCGCAAGTACGAATACGGCAGATCGAACGGCGGACTCAAAATCAAGATGACGTGGGATAAACCCGTAACTATTAAAGCCCTCATGATTTACAACAGCGGCTCGTTCTACGAGGCGTTCAATAAAGTAAACGTGATCCGCTTCAAACTTGCAGAAAAACCCTCGTGGTATCAACTCGACAAGTACAACGGATATTGCTACATCAAAGACCTTGCGGTCGATTCCAGAGACGCGATGACTTCGGAAGAACTCATGCGCCACGGCGCGGCTGCAATCGCGGAATTCAACCCGATCACAATAACCGAAATGGAATTCTTCATAAGCGGTAACGTCGATGACAAATACACCGAGCAGTCGGAAGGTATGGTAATCGAATCGGGTTACAAAACCGTCAGAGTGTCCGACGTGTATATTTTCGGAAACGAGGCGTAAGGAGTGAAGAATATGAAAAAATTATTGAAAATACTTCTTATAACCGCAGTCGCGCTCACGCTCGCATTGTGCGTCGTGGCGTGCAGTAAAGAACCGACGAAAGAGGTCATCGACGTTATTGACGGCGATGCGGGTAAATTCGAAGAAAATATCGGTACCGCATACGGCGCGAAACCCGACCTCGACAACGTGGTCATCGACGGTATTCTCGACGACGATCTATGGAAAGGTAAAAAGTGGTACACGCAGTACGAGTCCACTCATAAAGTTAAATTCCAGGTAACCGGCACGATGAGCCCGAAGGGTATGTACGTCGCCGCTACCTGCAACGATAACTTTATCTATTGGAACGGCTATAACTACTTCTTCAGTAACTCCAATTTCTCGTTTAATTTCTACGCCGGAAACTATACTTATATAGCAGCCGACGCTAACAACACGAGAGTAACGCACAAATATCTCAACCTGCGTTCGAGAATCGGCGGAAGGTATAACATCCCCGGTGAGGGCGGCGGACTTACCGTCGAATTCTTCATTCCGTGGGAGGAGTTGGGAATAGACGTAAGTAAAGGGCTTCCCGAATCGGTTAAGATTCTGCCGCTTTACAACTTTGCGTCCAACCCCGACACCGAAACCGAACCGCTTTATCCCACGTTCGTTAAAACCACCGGCGACTCCGGTCAGGTGCCCAGATTCGGTGTGAACGGATATTTAGACGGAGACGAAGAAAACGCAATCGTGGGCAGCCACAAGGGCGGTAGAGGTCGTACGAGCGGCTGGACGGTGGAAAATTCCGGAACCGAACAGGAAACGGCGACTTCCAGCATGACCGCGACTTCCAACTTCGCACAGGCAGCGTTCTTCCGCGACCTGACTTCGTCCACGTTCCGCATTACAACTAAAATAAAGGTTAAGGAAGCGGGCAAAGACGCTCGTGTCGGCGTTATGATCTACTCCGACGACGTCAAATACCGCGCATTCGCACTCAACTTAAGCAGCGACAACTTCAAGTCGGGCAAGATGACCGAATATAACTTACGCGGCTACACCAACTACCCCAACAGAATAACCGAAATAACCGACTGCGTAAAACTGCCTCTCGATACGCCCACCGACGAAATCGAAATTTCAGTCTACAACAAGTCGGGTAAAGTGTACTACATCGTAAACGGCAAGTATGCATACAGCGAAGAAGCATCGTACGCCGGACTTAACGCGTATGCCGGCTTCTACACCTTCAACGCGACCGCACAGTACAGCAACTATTCGTTCTACGATTACGAAACCGAAGCCGAGTTCGACAAGGATATGGCGAAGTACGCATATCTGGTCAACATCAGAACGGAAGGTAAAGACGTAACCGTCTCCACCGACCAACTCGCGGTTTCGAGAGAAAAGGACAATTCTCTCATCATAACGACTACGTTCAAGCCCGGCTACACCATGGACGAAGAAAAATTCGAATACGTCATCGGTGCTAAGACCGAATCGCTTGACGAATTGTTCAAAAAAGAGGCAAAGGGCGGCGAACTCGTGCTTAAAAACATCACGGGCAACATCGAAATCCGCGCCAAAGCAAGACAGTTTACGGACGAAGAAAACGCGTCCAACGTAAGCCTTAAATACAACGTCAAAAATTCTCAGACCAAAGAAGTTTTAAGACAGGCAAACGTAGTCGTCTACGGCGATCATCCGTATTCCCGTTACACCGAAAGATTTATCGGAGCGGTCGGAGGAGAAATGTCCGTTCGTCCCGGCGAAGCATGGAAATACGAGGTCACTTCGAGCGGCTACCGCGGCTCGAAGGGCGAACTGCTCGGCGGCGCGAAAGTAAACGAAAATCTTTCCGAGCCTGCGGATATGTTTATCACCAACTCGATAATCGGCGGTATAGCAGAGTCCGTACTCGACGCGGAAGGTAAACCCAAAACATCGCTTACCGCGTCTTCCAACCCCGGAACCATGTGGGATTTGTCGCGCGAGTCGGAAAACAAAGCAGTGTTCCAGACGTCCACCAACGACAGAGACGTCGTGTACTTCTCGGGAAGAACGGTAAGCGACTTCCAGGTCGCGTACGTCGAAATAATCAACCGTACCGATCCCGCTTCGTTCTCTTCGTTCGAAAACGACCCGGCTGCAGGCTTTATAATAAAAGCGGCTTCGGAAGAATCGTTCATGGGACTGAGAAAAACCGGTCTGCGTCTTAAACGCGAAAGAAACAACTGGACTGCCGGCACTTACACCGATACCAACAACGTTTGTCAGTGGGACGGCTATCTCGGTAACACCGACCGCGACAACGGCGGACGTTTCTTAAACGCATACTCCGGTAAGGGTACCGTAGACCGTATTCCGTGGGAAGGAAAAGAATACACCAACAGTTTCCTCATGATAAGAAGAGGACCGTATCTGTACTTCTACGCGTGCGACGGAGCGGCTAACGTCGGTACCGACGCAAAAAACTTCGGGAAACTTAAACTCGTCGGCGAATTCTACAACGACCTGATTCCTTCGTATGCGGCTGTAGGTCTTACCTGCACGGTTGCTTACAACCTGCGTATGGACTTTGAAAACTACTGGATTCTCACCGACGAAAACGCAAGCAAATTCATTATCAACGCAGATCTTGATCTCGTAACTCCGTTCCAAATGACCGAAGGCAAAAAACTGGTCACGCTGGGCGGCGACGCGCTCATCGGTTATGACGACAAAGCGGATACGTTCAACGGCTCGATCATCAAAGACGGCGAACTCACGCTGCAGGCAAGATCGATAAGCAACGGAAAAATGATTAAAGTTACCTTCAACGACGGATCGGTTAAGTACCTGCCTGACACCAAAACCGTGCTTAAATGCACGCCCAAAGCAGTGAACGGCAAAATTACCGCAACGGCGGAAGAAGTTGACCCGATTGTCGTAAAAGGCACTATTAAATTCCCCGACAACGTTCCTTCTCGTGCGGTTCCCGGCGAAGTGCGCGACGAAAACGACCGTATCGTCGCACAGTTCCGGAGTGCCGATAACGGAAACTTCACCGTTCGCGTCGAACAAGGCTTCAAAGGCACCGTTTCGTTCTCGCTCGACGGCTACGCTATGCTCGGCGGAAAGATCACCGGCGTAAGTGCGGAAAATCTCCGACTCGAATTCGTCAAGAGCAATCTCGGTGGCAGCATCGCCTTCGATAACAATACGGTAACCACCGTGAGCGGCGGAAATGTTCGCATGAACGAACAAGGATTGGTGTTCGAATACGAATCCGATAATTCCGCAAAAGGCAATCTTGTAATAAACAACGCAAACGACTATAAGGGCGACTTCTCGCTGGCGTTCACTTACAACCGCTTCTCTGCCGGCACCAAGCAGGAAGACAAAGATCCCAGCGTGGGCATACGATTCTTCCAGGGCGGCGCTGCTTCTCTCGAATGTATGTTTATCGGAAACGGCTATCGTATCTATCACGATTACGATAACGGATTTGCTTCCCGCGACGAAAAGAGAGGCTCGACCATAAGCCCCGTCAATATGACGAACATCGCGAATATGCCGTATGACTTCAAGATTATCAAAACCGGCTCCATCGTTCATATGTTCGCAAAACAACACTCGCAGGCAAATTATTCGCACGTTTACTCGTTCGATCTCTACAAATTCATGAACAGCACCGAACTCGGCTTCACTATCGGCTGGTTCTCGTTCGGATACCAGAATATGGTCATCTCCGACGTTCAACTCGGCGAAGTCACCGCTTCCGATCTGTCCATGGTTGCAAGTGAACCGACTATCGTCAAAAACGAAGGCGGCAGCGTGCAAATCGAAGGCTTGTCCGACAACAAAGCAGTGGTCGGTAAAACCTACAAGTTCAGCGTCACGCCCGACAGCGGCATGCGCGTCGGCTCCGTCAAGGTAAACGGCAAAGAACTGCTCTCCGCTAAAACCGACGAGAAAGTAACGTTCTCCTTCGTTGCCGAAACGAGCAACAAAATCGAAGTCGTTTTCGAAAAAATAGTGTTCAAAGTAACGCAGAAAGCGGACAGAATGCAAACCGAAGGCGCTAAATACATCAAAGCCGTGCAGAACGGCGTTGAAAAAACGCTTAAACTGGTAAGCAACGAAGCAGAACTCACCGAGGGCACCGCATATATCGATGCTTCCCGTAACGTAATGCTGTATCTGTCCGAAGGCGAATGGACGTTGTCTTTCTACCGCGACGAGGCTTGCACGACTAAGTGCGGCGGCGACCTTAAAGTCACCGTTGTAAAAAACAACTAATCACGATTGACTGAACCTTCCCCTTGTATGACGTTTTGCCTGTTCCGGGCGCGGCTCGGGCTTCCCTTCCGAATAAGAAGGGAAGCGGCAAAGCGTTCTTTTCCCCGAAACGTGACAAGGAAAGGTGTAAGCGAATATTAAAAAAATCGTTCTTCCCGTAAAAAAGGTAAGAGCGATTTTTTGTTTTCTCGAGCGATTTTTTAGAGGTTCGGAAGTTTGGCGGCGTTCGGGAAAGGGGAGCAGCGCCGATTTTCTTGACATAACGGCGGATAATGTGGTACAATAAACGAAGAAGAATATCGGAGGAATATTATGGAAGACAAAAGCGCGTATAAATCGCCGTTTTCCGCGAGATACGCAAGCCGCGAAATGCAGCGCGTATTCTCGGAGGACTTTAAGTTTACAACCTGGCGCAAACTGTGGTTATCGCTTGCAAAAGCCGAGCAAAAACTCGGACTTGACATCACCGACGAGCAGATCGCCGAACTTGCCGCTCACACCGACGACATAAACTACGACGTTGCCGAGGCTCGCGAAAAAGAGTGCCGCCACGACGTCATGAGCCATGTGTACGCGTACGGAAAGCAGTGTCCTTCCGCCGAAAAGATAATTCATCTCGGCGCGACTTCGTGCTACGTCGGCGACAATACCGACGTCATAATTCTGCGCGAAGCAAGCAAGATAATCATGACCAAACTCATGAAAGTCGTGTCCAATCTTGCCGATTTTGCCGATAAATATAAAAGTCTTCCGTGCCTTGCGTATACGCATCTGCAACCGGCTCAGCCCACCACCGTCGGCAAACGCGCGACGTTGTGGATAAACGAACTGATTATCGACGCGCAGAACCTCGAATTCCAACTTAAAAACCTTAAAATGCTGGGACAGAAAGGCACCACCGGCACGCAGGCAAGTTTCATGGATCTGTTCGAAGGCGACGAGCAGAAGGTAAAAACGCTCGAAAAACTCATCGCAGCCGACTTCGGATTCGACGAATGCGTTCCCGTTTCCGGTCAGACCTATTCGAGAAAAACCGACGCGTATTTCCTGTCCGTGCTGTCGGGAATAGCGCAGAGCGCGTATAAATTCTCCAACGACCTGCGCCTGTTGCAGTCGTTCGAGGAGGTGGAAGAGCCGTTCGAAAGCAAGCAAATCGGCTCGTCCGCAATGCCCTACAAGCGCAATCCCATGCGTAGCGAACGCATTTCCGCACTTTGCAAATACGTTATCTGCGACTCTATCAATCCCGCTCTCACCGCCGGCACGCAGTGGTTCGAACGCACGCTCGACGACTCGGCAAACAAGCGTATTTCGGTCGCCGAAGCCTTCCTCGCGGTGGACGGAATACTTAATCTTTATATCAATATAAGCGGCGGACTGGTCGTCTACGAAAACGTCATCCGCAAAAGACTGGCGGAAAAACTGCCCTTTATGGCAACCGAAAACATAATGATGGAAGTGGTAAAACGCGGCGGCGACAGACAGGATCTGCACGAAAAACTGCGCGTTTATTCGCAGGCTGCCGCAACCGAAGTCAAGATGTTCGGCAAAAAGAACGACCTTGTCGACAGAATCGCTTCCGACCCTGCTTTCGGCTTGACGAAAGAGGAAATAGAGGCGCAGTTAAAGCCCGAAAACTTTATCGGTCGCAGCGTTTCGCAGGTCAGCGAGTTTCTCGGCGACGTCGTGCGCCCGATGCTCTCGAAGTACGACCTTAGCGGCGTAAAAGCGGAAATAACCGTATGACAGGCCGCGTAAAAAGTCTTATTCTCGCCGCAGCCGACCCCGATTATCGCGATTTTACCGTAAAACTGACGCCCTCGCTGAACCCGAAAACGGTCGTGGGAGTGCGAACGCCTGAACTTCGCAAAATAGCGGCGTCGCTATCGAGCGAAGAGGCTTCGGCTTTTATGAAAAGTCTGCCGCACGAACTGTACGAGGAAAACAACGTTCACGGCTATTTGATCGAAAAAATCAAGGACTACGACGCCTGTATATCCGCGCTCGACGAGTTTTTGCCGTATGTGGACAATTGGGCAACCTGCGATACCTGCACGCCGAAAGTGCTGAAAAAGCAGCCCTTGCACACGAAAGAGAAGGCGTACGAGTGGATCGCGGACGGCAGAACGTATATCGTTCGCTACGGAATAAAAACGCTGATGACTTTTTTTCAGGACGATCTGTTTCTGCCCGAGTACGCCGATAAAGTCGCTTCGGTAAAAAGCGACGAATACTACGTCAATATGATGATCGCCTGGTACTTTGCCACGCTGCTCGCAAAACAGCCCGACTGCGCCGTGAAATACCTCGAAAACCGCTCGCTTTCGCCCGACGTGCATAAAAAAACCGTACGCAAGGCAATCGAAAGTTTCCGCGTTTCCGCGCAATTGAAGGCATATCTCCGCACTCTGTAAATTAAACCAACCGACAAAAGACGAAGCATTATTCGTCTTTTTTAATTATTTTTTTGCAATATACAATATATTAGTTGACAATATGACAATTATATGATATAACGATATATGTAAATCAGCATGGGAGTACAGTTATGAAGAGAAAGTCGGCGATTGTTTTATCTGTTTTAACGGTTTTTATTCTGGCATTTTCGTTTGTCGGGTGCAATAAAAAAGCGGATTTGAAAAAGCGAGCCTATACGAGGTGGGGAGTGGTTATTCCCGCAAGCGCAACCGAAGTGTTCAATTATTACAGCGGAGGAATAGATACAGGCTCTTTCGGAGTGTTCGAAACCGAACGCGACGATATAGAATTCGAAATGCAACCTGTGGACGAAGCGTATAAAAACAGATTTTTGCGTACTTTCGGCGTATATTCTAAAAAAACCGATATCCGCATAAATTGGGAGCATGAGTTGTTAGGATTTTATAAATCGGACAGAAATGAGACACTGTTCTGCGTGTTCGACGCAGACGAAAACCTGCTGTATGTAATGGACACCGATATCTGACGACATAAAAAGCATAATAAAAACAAGCGTTCCGTTTAAGCGAAGCGCTTGTTTTTTTTGTCGAGTTTGAAAATCGTTTAATGAATATTTACTTTGCCACGGGGAAACCGTCGGGGAACACTTCTGCGATGTCGTATTCCTGCAAAACGTTGTACTGTCCGCCCTGCGAATTTACGCTGTTTACGACGCATCTGTACCAGGATCCGTCCCCGTCGCGCAGATTCGAATAGTAGGACATCGAGCCGGTCGGAATATAGATTCTGAAGCCGAGGTCGGGGCGGTTCCAGGTGTAGCCGAAAGCGTTGGTGCCGATGTCGCCCTCGGGCGATTCGTAGTAGATCGCGGTGCAACCGGACAATCCGGGGCTGCCGGGTTCGCCGGGGTTAGCGACCGAGTCGTCCCACGCGAGTTTCATAAACGTGTATTCGCCTAAAATGACGTTGGAAGGAAGGTAAACCTTGGTAAGAGCCGACTGCGCGAACGCATACGCGCCCAGTTTAAGCGATTCGTTGCGAGGAAAGAGAATTTCCGTAAGCGACGAACAACTTGAGAAAGCGTAGGTGTCGATTGCGGTAAGCGATGCGGGAAGGGAAACGTTTTGCAGTTCCTTGCACGCATAAAACGCATACGCTCCGATTTTTTTGATGCCTTCGGGAATGGTTATTGCCCGGATATTCGTGCCCGAAAAGACGTACGACGCTATCATTTTAAGGCTCGCCGGGAGCGTGACGTTCGTTAGAGCCGTGCATCCCTCGAACGCGTATTCTTCGATTCCGCGAATACCGTCGGTGAGAGTTATCGACTGCAAATTGGTGCAATTGCGGAACGCATTCGCTTTGAGATAGACCATGGTGTCGGGGAACGTGACGCTCGTCAGTGCCGTGCATCCGTTGAACGCGTTTTCGCCTATCGTGTTGATGCCGTGCCCGATCGTTATTTCTTTAAGCGTCCGCGAATCCTTGAACGCAGACGGGTTGACGGCGGTAACTTTGTAGCCGTAAATTTCGCCGGGGACGGAAAGTTTCTGCTGTTCGCGACCTTTTTCCGTCGGAGAAACGGTGTAGGTAGCGGACGTGCTTGCCACGGCGTTTTTCGTGAACACGAAATAGTCGGTCGTGAATTTCTCCTGCGCTTCCGGTTGCGGCTCCGAACAGCCCGCAAACGCGAAACACAGCGCAAGCGCCGCAATAACCGTAATCAGCATTGTAACGAGTTTTTTCATTATTATCCTCCTTGCGACGTGCCTTAAAGCGGCGCCGTTTTAGTAACTAAACGTTGGTGTTCGCGAATATTTCGTCAAGTCCTTCGCACAGCATGTCGATCTGCTCTTTTTCGATGGTGTAGGGCGGCAGAAAGCGCAGGAAATTTTTCCTCGTGCAGTTGATTAAAACGCCCTTTTGCAGCATCATCGAAGCGACGTAGTTGCCGTTTACGTCGGGCGAAAGTTGCATGCCCTGCAACAAGCCCGTTCCGCATATGTCGGTGACGAAATTGTACTTGTCGAAGTGTGAAAGTCTGCCTTTTAAATACTCTCCTTTTTCGGCGACCTGTTCGAGCAGCCCGTTTTTAAGCGCGTCGATGACCGTAGTCGCGGCAACGCAGGCAAGTTGATTGCCCGAAAGCGTCGAGCCGTGATCGCCCGTTTCGAACGCGTGCGCCACTTCACCGCGAGCCAGCACCGCGCTTATCGGCAGTCCGCCGCCCATGCCCTTCCCGAGCGTTACGATGTCGGGTTGCAGTCCGTGGTGTTCGAAGGCGAACATTTTGCCTGTTCTGCCCATACCGGTCTGCACTTCGTCGAGAATAAACAGTATGCCGCGGCTTCTGCACAGCGCGTAGGCGTTTACGAGATAGTCGTACGTCGCAGGATTTATGACGCTGCGGCTCTGAATGGTTTCGAGCATGACCGCGCCGATGTCGTCGCGACTGCACAGCATCTCTTTAAGCGCGGCAAAATCGTTGTACGGTACGTGGAAAAAGCCTTCGGGCAGCGGTTCGTAGGTGGAGTAGTGACTCTTTTGCCCCGTCGCCGTCAGCGCGCCCATGGTTCTGCCGTGAAACGAGCCGAGCGCCGTGACGAAGCACGGTTTGTTCAGTCCTTTCAGTTTGTAGTACTTGCGCACCAGTTTTATCGCGCACTCGTTTGCTTCCGCGCCCGAATTTGCCAGAAACATTTTGTCGAATATCGTGCCGTCCAGAAACTTTTCGCACAGGATAGCCTGCTCGCGGTTATAATAAAGATTGGACGAATGAATAAGCCGCTTTGCCTGCTCGCATACCGCCGCAGTGAGAGCCGGGTGGTTGTATCCGAGCGTGTTCACGCCCAGTCCCGAAACGAAATCGACGTATTTTTTGCCGTTTATGTCGGTTAAAACGTTTCCGTCGCCGCTTATAAAGCACAGATTCTGACGATTGAAAACGTTCATGTAGTTTTTTGCGTTCAGTTTTTTAATTGTTTCGAAGTCGGGGGATCTTTCGGCTGCTCCGAGCGCCGAAACCGCGCCCTTTTCCGCGTTTTTGCTCATCGTTACGATTCCCTTTTGAAGTTATTTTCTTGACACAATCATTATACACTATTTCTACGAGTTTGTCAATATGCCGCCGTAATTTGTTTTCCCGAATAAAATTGTACATTATGCACAAAAAATTACTTAAAAACCGTGCGTTTTTTTCTTGCATATTTTCGAAAAATAGTTTATACTATTGGTAAAGCAAGAAAATAAGCATAAGGAGAAAATTATGTCAAGCCTTTCTTTAAGACACATTTACAAGATCTATGACGGCAACGTCAAGGCAGTAAGCGATTTCAACCTCGAAATCGACGATAAAGAGTTTATCGTATTCGTCGGACCGTCCGGCTGCGGTAAGTCCACCACCCTGCGTATGATAGCAGGTCTGGAAGAAATCACCGCCGGCGAACTTTACATCGACGACAAACTTGTCAACGACGCCGATCCTAAAGACCGCGATATAGCGATGGTGTTCCAGAACTACGCTCTGTATCCGCACATGACCGTGTACGACAACATGGCGTTCGGTCTTAAACTGCGTAAAGTCGATCCGCAGGAAATCGATTCCCGCGTTCGCGAAGCGGCAGCCATTCTGGGTATCGAACCCCTGCTCGCCCGTAAACCGAAGGCTCTTTCCGGCGGTCAGCGTCAGCGTGTCGCGCTCGGTCGTGCAATCGTCCGCGAACCGAAGGTATTCCTTCTCGACGAACCGCTTTCAAACCTCGACGCAAAACTGCGTGTGCAGATGAGAACCGAAATCACCAAACTGCACAACAAACTGGCAACCACCTTTATTTACGTCACTCACGACCAGATAGAGGCAATGACCATGGGTACCCGAATCGTCGTCATGAAAGACGGTATCATGCAGCAGGTCGATACTCCGCAGTTCCTGTATGACAGTCCGCAGAACCTGTTCGTCGCAACCTTCCTCGGATCTCCGCAGATGAACCTGTTCAACGCAACGCTCTCCCGCGAGAACGGAAGAGTATACGCTTCGTTCGGCAAAAACAAAATAGTCATTTCGCCCGAAAAGGCAAACAGAATAATCGACGAAAAATACTTCAGTCAGCCCGTCGTTCTGGGTATTCGCCCCGAAGACATTCACGACGAAGAAGTGTTCATCGCCAACTCGCCCGACACCATCATCGACGCTCACGTCGACGTTATGGAAAAACTGGGTAACGAAACCTATCTTTATATGGACATCGACGGAAAGGAAGACTACGTCATCGCCCGTATCGACGCCCGTACCAAGGTTAAGGCGGACGAACACGTCAAACTCGCAGTCGATCCGCATCACATCCATCTGTTCGATCCCAACACCGAACTCACCATCATCGGCGTTCCCGCTTACAACATGGTCGAAGCAAACGTCTACACCCGCGACGACGGCAAGGTAGCCGTTAAGTTCGGCAACACCGACATCGCTCTTACCGATAAGGTGCTTTCGAGAATCGTAGACAAGACCATCATCGACGGCAGAACCGTAAAACTGGGTATCTCGCCCGAACAACTCACCACCGAAGAGAAAGAAGGCTACGGCAAGATCGTCGGCGAAGTGGGATTCACCGACGCATATCCCCGTTTCAACGCCGTCTACTCCAAAGTGGAAGGTAAGAAGGGCTTCCTCATCGCTAAACATTCGCTCGAAGACGAACTCGAAAACGGCGACGCAATCACTTATTACACCGATCCCGACAAACTCATGTTCTTCGATGCGGAAACCGAAAACGCGCTCATCGCGTACAGCCCCATCAGCCAGAACGTCGCAACCGCAAAGGTAGCCAAGAACGGCTCGAAATGCACGGTTTCGTTCGGCAACACAAAACTCGTGTTCGAGGATACCGACAACAGATTCCAGCCCGGCGAACAGAAGATCATGCTCGACTTCTCCAAGTTCACCATGGACAAATCGATTATGGCTGCCAACCCCTACATGATCGTTTCCGTTATCATCGGCGACGCAGACTGTCTGGGCGATAAAACCGTGGTATACGCAAACCTTGCCGGTATGGACACTTACTTTACCGCAATGTTCGAAGGCGCGCCCAAACTCAACATCAACGACAGACTTAAAGTCGCAGTGTTGCCCGAAGGCGTTCTGCCCATTAAATAATTCAAACTTAAACCGCGTGCAAAAAGTTCGGGAAAATTCCGGACTTTTTGTTTTTTACGGTGACTATAACCGATTTTGGTGAGGTATTATATATGAAATGGTTTATTTGTTCCGACATTCACGGTTCGGCAAAATGGTGCGAAGAGGCTATGCGCGCGTTCGATAAAGAACGGTGCGACCGAATGATCATTTTAGGGGATCTGCTCTATCACGGTCCGAGGAACGATCTTCCCGACGAGTACGCACCCAAAAGCGTAATCCGCATGCTGAGCGAGAAAAAAGACGTAATTCTGTGCGTTCGCGGCAACTGTGAAGCCGAAGTCGATCAGATGGTGCTGCCGTTCCCCGTGCTTGCCGACTACGCCGTGCTCGATATCGGCGACAGACTTATTTATATGACTCACGGACATATCTACAATCCGCAAAATCCGCTCCCGGCGAGTAAAGGCAGCGTCGTTTTGTCGGGACACACGCATATTCCGCTGAAAACGGAGGAGGACGGCGTGATTTATCTCAATCCCGGCTCGGTTTCCATCCCCAAGCAGGGCAGCGCGCACTCGTATATGACGTTCGACGGGAAGACCTTTTTGTGGAAGGACTTTTCGGGTAACGTGTTCGACTCGCTCGAACTGTAAAAATCGCGTTACGACGCCCGGCTTACGGATAATTCAACGAGTCGCGTTTTATGCGGAATGACAAAAGACGATTGCCGTGCGCCGCGGTCGCTTCAAAAAATTTCATTTGACAGCGCGCCGTTTATATGGTAAAATGAAAAGAAAAAATAGTCGGAGATTGTTCTCATGAAGAAAAAACTACTGCTTATAATTATGTCGGTCGTAATTGCTTGCTGCGCTTGTTTTGCCGCTTGCAATACGCCCGCAAACGATAACGAACAGGTTGACTACGTCAAACAGTCGTACGAAATCGCGCTCGAGAAGGGCTACGACGGCACTCTTGAAGAATGGATTGCCCTTTTGAAAGGCGAAAAGGGCGATGACGGTAAGGATGCCTATCGCCTTGCCGTGGAGTCCGCTTCGTTTGAAGGTACGCTCGAAGAATGGCTGGAATCGCTTAAAGGCAAAGACGGCGAGGACGGCAAAGACGGTAAAGACGGCGTGGACGGCAAGGACGGCGCCGCCGGCAGAGGTATTGCCGACGTCAAAATCGAAGACGGCAGACTGTACATAAAATATACCGACAGCGACAAGTACCGGTATATCGGAGTGGTCAAAGGCGAGGACGGTAAAGACGGCAAGAACGGAGACAACGGCTTTAACGGAATGAACGGCGAGGACGGCAAAGACGGTAAAGACGGCGTAAGCATCAACAGTATGTTCATCAGCGAAGACGGCGTACTGTATGCGCATTTTACCAACAGCACGAAAATAGCGGTCGGCAAAGTCGTTGGCGATAAAGGCGATAAAGGCGATAAAGGCGAACAGGGAAGAGGCGTTGCCGAATTCAAAATAATCGACGGCGTTCTCACCGTGCGCTACACCGACAGCGATAAGTTCTATCTCGTCGGCAATATTCGCGGAGAAAAAGGCGAAAAGGGCGATAAAGGCGAGGACGGCGCAGACGGTATTAACGGCAAGGACGGCGCGGACGGCGTCGGTATAGCGGACGTAAAAATCGAAAACGGCGTGCTGTTCATCAAGTTATCCGACAGCGACAAATACATGCTTATCGGCAAAGTCCAGGGTGATCAGGGCGAAAAAGGCGCCGACGGAAAGGACGGAGCGGACGGCAAAGACCTCGACATCGACGAGATTTACGCTTCCGCGGTCAAGGCAGGCTACACCGGCAGTTTCCTCGATTTTCTTAAAGAGTACTTAAACGTCGAAACCACGCAGGGCTGCGAGCAGATTATTTCCAAAACGCTGCTTTCCACGGTTGCGATCGGCTCGAAATTCGTCGCTTATCAGGGTACGGGAGAAAATGCAAAAAAAACAGTCAGCGTCGGCGGCGGTTCGGGCGTCATTTTCAAAGGCGACAAAACCACCGGCGAAGTGTATATCCTCACCAATTTCCACGTCGTCCATTCGGCGAGGACTCCGGTTCTTCAGAGTAACGGCAGTTATATATATATCGACAACGAGAATTCCATAAGCAAAGAAATCTACGTGTTCTTCTACGGAAATAAATACACTGCGCTGTCAACCGAAAACGAAATGTTCTCGGAAAAGGACAAGGACGGCAATTATATCTACAACCGCGACGACTACCGAATTCTTGAAAGAACGGGAGTGAAAGCCGAGTACGTTTGCGGCAGTGCGACCGCGGACATCGCCGTTCTTCGTATCGAAAACTGCGCAAGTTATAAGAACGGTCCGTACGTCCCCGCGGAAATCATTCCCGATTCCGACGCTCTCGTCGTGGGCGAAACCGCTTACGTAGTCGGAAACGCCGACGGACAGGGCTTGAGCGCGGCAGCCGGCATAGTAAGCATACTCAATCAGAACGTTACCATAAGTTGTTCGTACATGAGCGAGGGAAAACTTGCCACACAGGAAGTCACTCGTCGTCAGATCCGCGTGGACGCTGCCGTAAACCCCGGCAATTCGGGCGGCGGTCTGTACGATAAAAAAGGCAGACTTATGGGTATCGTAAACGCCAAAACGACCGGAACCACGATAGACAACTTTGGCTTTGCTTTGCCGATAAATTCGGTGCTCGGCGTCGTCGAAAACATGATGCGCCGCGCGGAAGCTACCGGGAAAATCGACGATAAAGTCGCAAAGTACAACCACGGCTATAACAAGTGCATGCTGGGAATAAGCGTCGTCGACGAGAACGGCTACGCATACGTCGATAAAACCACCGGAACGATTTCCGAAAGATCGGACGTGGTTATAAGAAGCGTCACGGAAGGCGGAGTCGCAGACGGATTCTTAGAAGCCGGCGACGTCGTTCTTTCGGTCGAAGTCAACGGAATCAGTCATGACGTATACCGCAATTATCAGATAGGCGACGTGCTTATGTATGCGCAAAAAGGCGACACGGCGTACGTCACCGTAAGAAGAAACGGAACCGTTCTGCGCATCGGCGTTCCGCTCACGTCCGCAACCTATTACATTTAATGTGCGAACAAGGAGAGAAAATCATGATGATAGTAAAATTTGCCGATTACGAGCAACTAACGCCTGCAATCGCCGACGAAATCAAGCGTTCGTTTGCGTGCTCGCCCGAGTATGTCGACGGTATATTCGCAAAACGCGGAGCAAAAGAGTGGGCGGAAAGCGTTTCGGGACTCAACGCCCTGCTCGCGGCACTTAAAGAAGCAGGAATAAACGCGTCCGAAGTGAAAATAAAGCGGCTCGAAAGCGGTAAACCCGTGTTCGAAAACGTTCCGTATTACTTCAATATCTCACATTCGTGCGGAAGAGCGGTGTGCGTTCTCTCCGACGTCGAAGTGGGCGTGGACATCGAGTTTATCAAAAAAGTACGCTCGTTCGACCTTATCGCCGACAACTTTTTCTCCGACCACGAAATAGCAGTCTACCGCGCCGCAAAAAAGCCGCAGGAAGAATTCTACCGCATCTGGACGAGAAAAGAGTCGCTTCTCAAATTGTACGGCGGCGGAATCGAGTATAAAAAACTCAAAGACGAGGACACCTGCTCGCATAAGGGTGTAAGTTTCGTCGAATACAAGCGCGGACTTTATCTCGTAAACGTCTGCGTCGCCGAAAAATAAGCCGATTTATTTAAAATAAGCCGAAATCGGCGGCAAAACGCTTGCTTTAATGCGACAAAAGTGCTATAATTAACAGGCTGCGGAGTATGTCCGCGGCTATCCTTTCTCTTTTCCGAGGCGGAAAAGAGACGAAAAAAAGACCACAAGGAGGTAAAGTATTATGAACAAGTACGAGGTTTTGTATATCCTTGATTGCAAGGTAGAAGCCGCTCAGAAAGACGCACTTATCGAAAAGTATTCCGAACTCGTTAAAGAGTACGGCGGCGAAGTAGAAAGCGTCGATAAGTGGGGCGACAGAAAACTTGCTTATCCCATCGATTACAAGAGCGAAGGCTACTACGTTCTGATGACTTTCACGGCAAAACCCGAATTTCCGCAGGAACTGGAAAGACAGATGCGTATTGCCGATGAAGTTATGAGATACATGGTTATCAAGAAATAAGTAGTTGTCTACGGGAGAAGAAATCAATGAACAAGTGTATTTTTGTAGGAAATCTCACCCGCGATCCCGAAATGGGCTCCACCGGCAGCGGCATCTCGTATTGCCGTTTCTCCATCGCGGTAAACCGTACGTATTCCAATGCGAACGGCGAACGCGAAGCCGATTTCATCAACATCGTCACCTGGAGAGGTTTGGCGGACAATTGCGGAAAGTATCTTCAGAAAGGAAGTAAAGTATGCGTATGCGGCTCGCTGCAGACGAGATCGTACGAAGGTAACGACGGAACAAAGCGTTACTCGACCGAAATCGTTGCCGACGACGTCGAATTCATCAGCTCGCGCTCGGCTCAGTCGAACGACGAATCCGCTCCCGCGCCCGCATCTTCCGGAAGAAGCGCTAACAAAAAAGTATCCGAACTTAAACCCATTGAAACCAACGAAGACGATTTCCCGTTCTAAAAAATCAAGAGGTATATTAAATTATGGAAAAGAAAAATATGACCGCTGCGGTTAAGCCCGCAGAAGCGGATGACAAGAGCAAAAAAGTGCGTCGCGCGCCCAAGAAAAAGGTCTGCCTGTTCTGCACCGATAAAAACGCCGTCATCGACTATAAAGACGTAAACAAACTTAAAAAATTCATCACCGAAAAGGGTAAGATCATTCCGCGCAGAGCATCCGGCACTTGCGCAGAACATCAGAGAGATATCGCGCTCGCAATCAAGAGAGCAAGATATATGGCTCTTCTGCCTTACGTCGGCGAATAATTCGCTTGGAATAAAGCGTAAATTTGCGACTAAGGTCGCATAAAAAGATAAACGACAGCCCGCTTTGCCCCCTATCGAGGCAGTGGGCTTTTGTTTAATTTTCGGGAGATATATAATGAAAGACATATGGGACGAGATGTACGACAGCGCGAAAAAAGCGCTTAATCCGCGCAAGGTTTCCGAAATGGTCGAGGCGGGCGGAGTAGCCGCCGCGATAGAAGCAGGATCGGGTAAAATTTACGTCGGAGTGTGCGTGGACAGTGCGTGTACGCTCGGCGTGTGCGCGGAGAGAAACGCGATCTTCAACATGATAACGTGCGGCGAAAGCGAGATCAGGCGCGTGATTGCCGTAAACGGCGAAGGTAAATCGGGTCCGCCGTGCGGAGCCTGCCGCGAACTCATGGTGCAGATGATGCCCGAAAAATATAAGTCGGTCGAAATAATGCTCGACTACGGGAAAAGAGAAATCGTAACGCTCGGCGAACTTACGCCGAAGTGGTGGATTTAAGCCGCATCGGTTGACATATGCGCTCGTTATGTGCTAAAATTAAAATGGAAAATAAATCGGAGATAAGACCATGAACGCTCTCGAAACAATAAAAAGAATAAAAGTCGTGCCGGTAATCGTCGTCAAAAACGAGAACGACTCGGAAAAACTCGCCGAAAGCCTGATAAAAGGCGGTCTGCCCGTCGCCGAGGTCACCTTCCGCACCGCAGCCGCCGAAAATGCCATTAAAAGAATGAAAGCGTATTCGCCCGATATTCTGGTCGGAGCAGGCACGGTTATAAACGTATCGCAAGCCGAGCGCGCGGTCGTTGCCGGCGCCGACTTTATCGTAAGCCCGGGTCTCAGCGAAAGCGTCGCGGAGTACTGCAACGAAAAAAACGTGTCGTATATTCCGGGCTGCGTCACGCCGTACGAAATAATGAAGGCAATCGAATTCGGCGCGAAAGTTATCAAATTCTTTCCGGCAGGCGCGTTCGGCGGACTTAAAACCATTAAATCGCTCGCAGCGCCCTTCGGAACGGTCGAATTCATGCCCACCGGCGGCGTAAACGCGGATAACCTGTCCGAATATCTCGCGTTTAATAAAATAGCCGCCTGCGGAGGCAGTTGGATGGCGGAGAACAGCCTTATCGAAAACGGCGAGTGGGACGAAATAGAAAGTCGGTGCCGCGTCGCAGCGGAAATCGCCGCAAAGGTCCGTCCATGAATCTGCCCGAAAAATACGCGCTCCGCATGAAAAATCTGCTTGGGTCGGAGTTCGACGACTACGTTCGCTCGCTCGATATGCCGCCCGTCCGCGCGCTTAAAGTCAATACCGATAAAATATCGGTCGACGATTTTATCCGCTATTCGGGACTGAATCTCGAAAAATGCGGATTTGCGGACGACTGTCTGTTTCTCCGCTCGGACGAAAAAGTGGGCAGAACGCCCTTTCACCACGGCGGAGCGATATACGTTCAGGAACCGGGTGCAATGCTGCCGGTAATCGCCGCGAATTTACAAAAAACCGACGTCGCGCTCGATCTGTGCGCCGCTCCGGGCGGAAAAACCGTTCAGGCGGCAGGCAAAGTGCGCGAACTCGTGTCCAACGAGGTCGACGTCAAACGCGCAAAAACTCTGGTCGGAAACGTCGTGCGGACGGGACTGAAAAACGTCGTCGTCACGAACGCGTTCCCCGATAAACTGTGCGAATATTTTCCCGAGTATTTCGACGCCGTGATATGCGACGTTCCGTGTTCGGGCGAAGGCATGATGCGAAAGGAACCGCAAGCCGTCCTTAACTGGAGCGAAGAAAACGTGTCGGGATGCGCCGCGCGGCAGAGGGAAATTCTGCTCTCCGCCGATAAAATGTTGAGAAGCGGCGGCAAACTGGTCTATTCGACCTGCACGTTCGCGCCCGAAGAAAACGAAAAACAAGTCGAATTTTTGGTAAACGAACTGGGCTATGAACTGCTTCCGCCCTCAGATGCCGTATTGCCGTTCTCGTGCGGCGGAGTGCCGGTCGGAAACCTTAATCCCGAATACATGCGCCGCGTCTATCCGCACAAAGGAGTGGGCGAAGGTCAGTTTTTCGCCGTGCTTAAAAAGAGCGTATCGGAGAATTCTCCGGAGGCGCGTTTCAAACCCCGTCCGTGCGAAAAAGTCAAGGCGGTGGACGCGTTTTTCTCGGAATTCGCGAAAGAGAAACCGACTTACTTCATGCTCGGCGACGTTGCCGTGTCGCCTTCGGTTGCGCTTCCCAAGTTCATGCCCTGCGCGCTCACGAGAGGCGTTAAACTGGGCGAAATCGCAGGCAGCAGATTCGTACCCTCGCACGACTGTTTTCTCGCCATGAGCGAAATATTCGTAAGCAGTGTCGAAGTTGACGATGCCGCCGCCGAAAAATATCTGCGCGGAGAAGAAATTCCGTGCGAGAAGAAGGGCTGGTGCGTCGTGGCGTACCGCAGAGTGCCGCTGGGCGGAGGAAAAGCGTCGGGCGGAACGCTTAAAAATCATTACCCGAAAGGGCTGAGAAACGTATAAAATTCGACGAAAAAGTAAATACTCGTTGTATGAAAAACAAGATTAAAAATATTTTCGAGAAAATCAAAAACGCGTTCAAAAGCAAAACCGACCCCGACGGCAGTTACACCGGTAACGCCGAAAACGGCGACAAACCCACTCAGGACGCCGACGACCTGTAACGCAAAACTCAATAAAACGAAGCAAAAACGGCTAATCGCTTGATTATAGCCGTTTTTTGTGTTATAATTCTATGTATGAAAGATACGTTAAGAAAAATAATAGCCTGGACGGGGCTTGTGTTCATGACTGCGTTTTTCTGCACCATGGTCGCAACCCTGATCGACAGAAATCTGCTGTGGGGCAGAATAACCTACGTTTCGCTTGCCTGTCTGATAGTCGGGCTGGTGCTGTTCGCTTTAATCTACTTCGACAATAAGGAACGCCGTGCAAAGCAGCAAGCCGAAGACGAAGAAAAGGCGAGAAGAGAAGAAAACAAGCGTAAACGCCGCGAAAACAGCGAGAAAATCGCTGCCGAAAACGCCGCGAAACAATCGGACGTTACGGCGAACGAGTCTGCTCCCGCCGAAACCGAACCTGCTTCCGAACCTGTTCCCGAACCCGATAAACCGGACGGACAAAACGGCGGAAACGGCGCAGAATAACGCTTTACAAAGCCTTGTCCGCCTGACTTTTGCCGCGGACAAGTCCTGCTATCGACAGCGCGAGCATAAGTGCAGAAAAGCACAAAAACCACACCGAAAAGCCGTTTAAAAGGGACAGGGCAAGCATAAACCCGGCTCCGGCGGCAAGACGCGCGCTGTTCTCTTTCCGCGCCGCGCCGTTAAGAAAAGCGAGTATGCGTTTTAATACGTTCGGCTTTTTCTCTATCGGCAAAGGCATGCGCTTTTCGGCGATTTCGCAAAAACGGTCGAATCCGATCGTGCGCAGATTTTTTCCGCAGGCTTGAGCGTCCTCGGCGGCGCCCGGAGCAAACGACGATACGACCAGAAGCGTTTTTCTCTTCGCGTTCAGCGCGTAGTCGATCGCCGCGTTTCTCGTGAGCGCGTCGGGCTTTAAGTAAAACATAACGTCGTACGCGTCGGTACGCAGCCCGAAGTCCGCCGCTTCGCACTGCCGCTTTTTCGGAAAATACGGCAGAAAAAACTCGGCGATTTCGCGGTTCGTCTTGTAGTAAAAAGACGGAAGAAGGCGCGAATAATCCTTTTTAACGGGCTTTTTTCTGCGGATTTCCGACGGCAGCGCGACTATCGCGAACGCAATCGCGGCGGCGGAGGAGCACTTAGAAACCTTGTCGCCGACGGCAAACCCGAAAATATAATAAGCCGCGAAAAACACGGTCAGAACGCCCAAAAAGCGGTCGAGAATATCGGATATTTTTATATTCATATGCCGATTATTGCCCGTCTATCGGGTAAAAATACGAGATAATTTATGAAAACAGAAATTTTTGTTCCATCAAAAGAAAACTACGAAAAATGCGGCAGACTGATAAGGTCCGGCGAACTGGTCGCCTTTCCCACCGAAACGGTGTACGGACTGGGCGCAAACGCGCTCGACCCCGAGGCGGTTAAAAAGGTCTACCTCGCAAAAGGCAGACCGAGCGACAATCCGCTCATCGTCCACATCGCCTCGCCCGAGGACATCGACAAAGTGGCGCGCTCCGTTCCCGATAAAGCAAGGCTCGTAATCGAGAAATTCATGCCCGGGTCCGTCACCGTCGTCATGCCCAAACGCCCCGAAATTCCCGATTGCGTCACGGGCGGACTGGATACCGTCGCCGTTCGTATGCCGCTGCACCCGGTCGCTCTTGAATTTATCCGCGCCTGCGGTGTTCCGATCTGCGCTCCCAGTGCCAATACAAGCACACGACCCAGCCCGACGAGAGCATCGCATGTATACGACGACCTCGGCGGTAAAATCGCAGCCATTTTAGACGGAGGAGCGTGCTCGGTCGGCGTCGAATCGACGGTCATCGACTTCGTCGGAGATACCCCGAGATTGCTGCGCGCCGGAGGTATGCCGCTCGAACCGCTCGAAGAGGTTATAGGCAAAATTCAGCGCGAAGTCAAAAGCGACAAACCGCTCTGCCCCGGAATGAAATACAAACATTACGCCCCTTCGTGCGACGTGACTGTCGTCATGCCCGGCTCCGCTCAGCAGAAAAAAACAGCCGAATTATACGATAAATTTGTTTCGGAAGGCAAAAAAACGGTTATAATGACGCTTGAAGGTCACATTTCGGCATACGGCGACAGAAACGTTTTCAACGTCGGAAAAGACAGCCGCGAGTACGCTCACAACCTGTTTTCGCTACTCCGCGAGTGCGATAAAGAGGGCTTCGAAGCCGCCGTTGCCGAAGGCGTTACCGACGAAGGGTACGGTCTGTCGGTCATGAACCGCGTCTGCAAATCCGCAGGCGGAAAAATAATCGGATAAATTTACTTAAAGGAGATAAAAATAATGAAAATTGCAATTGCCGGCGATCACGCCGCTCCCGCTCTCAAAGCAAAAGTAGTCGAACATCTTTCGGCTCAGGGCTACGACGTCGTCGATTTCGGCACGAACACGCCCGATTCCGTCGACTATCCCGACTACGCCATAAAAGTTGCGGAGGCGGTCGCCGCAAAACAGGCAGACCTCGGTATTCTCATCTGCGGCACCGGTATAGGAATGAGCATCGCCGCAAATAAGGTTAAGGGCATCCGCTGCGCTCTTTGCTCGGACACGTTTTCCGCGCACGCCACGCGCGAACACAACGACGCCAATATTCTCGCGTTCGGCGAAAGAGTGGTGGGCGAGGGACTTGCTCTCGATATCGTCGATACGTTCGTCAGAACGCCGTTTTCCGCCGCTCCCCGTCACATCGCGAGAATAAACAAGATAACGGCTATCGAACAAAAATATTTCAAATAATACTGCCAAAAGACGGTTTTTTGCCCCAAAACGTTTGATTCGGAGCAAAAATTATGCTATAATGTAAAGCGGCTGAACGCATAACGCGTTTCAGTCGTATAAGACGTGAAAAAATTTAATTTAAGGAGATTAAATAAATGGCACACAAGTATGTTTATTTGTTTACCGAAGGTAACGCGAAAATGCGCGAACTTTTGGGCGGCAAAGGCGCAAACCTTGCGGAAATGACCAACATCGGTCTTCCCGTTCCCCAGGGCTTCACTATTTCCACCGAAGCCTGCACTCAGTATTATGAGGACGGAAAGCAGATCAATTCCGAAATTCAGGCGCAGATCATGGAATACATCGAAAAGATGGAAAAGATCACCGGAAAGAAATTCGGCGACCTCGAAAATCCTCTTCTCGTTTCCGTTCGTTCGGGCGCAAGAGCGTCCATGCCCGGTATGATGGACACCATCCTCAACCTCGGCTTGAACGAGCAGGTGGTAGAAGTGCTTGCAAAGAAGTCCGGTAACCCCAGATGGGCTTGGGACTGCTACAGAAGATTCATTCAGATGTTCTCCGACGTCGTTATGGAAGTCGGCAAGAAATACTTCGAAGCGCTCATCGACAAGATGAAGGAAAAGAAGGGCGTCACCTACGACGTCGAACTCACCGCAGAAGATCTCAAAGAACTGGCAACCGAGTTCAAAGCAGAATATAAAGAAAAAATCGGTAAGGACTTCCCCTCCGATCCGAAGGAACAACTCTTTGAAGCAATCAAGGCAGTGTTCAGAAGTTGGGACAACCCCCGTGCCAACATCTACAGAATGGATCACGACATCCCCTACAGTTGGGGTACCGCTGTAAACGTTCAGATGATGGCGTTCGGCAACATGGGCGACGATTGCGGAACCGGCGTTGCGTTCACTCGTAACCCCGCTAC
>CAKQDN010000011.1 GCA_934229275.1 uncultured Clostridia bacterium
AATATCATATTTCTCCCTCCCTTGTCAAGCGTTTTTACACTCTTTTTTAAAATTTTTTTCAGGTTTTTTCTTTTAAATCGAAAAACGCCCCGAAACGGTCGTTTTCGGAGCATTTTAAGGACTTTTTCAAGGAAAATTTTCCCTGTGCAAAAATAAAAAATTACGCGTTTGTCAGAATTTTCATTTCTTCGTCGGTTAAATTCAGTTCGCAACCGGACAGATTTTCGACGAAATGTCCGACTCTCGACGAGGAAAAAAGCGGCACGACTCGGGGGCAGTCCGGCATGCGGTACAGATTGATAAGCCATGCCACGACCAGCGCGGACGGGTCGACGCCCTTTTCGTGCGCCATATCCGAAAGCGTTTCCATTCTTTTGCCCGTAATCATATTTTCGGGCATGCGCTCGGGCGAAGAATAACCGCCCTTTGCGAGGCACGAGTATGCGACGAGCGGAATTTTACGGTCGGCGAGAAAACGCATGCGTTCACGCGAGGTGGCTTCGTTGAATTTATATTTCGGAGCAGCGTCGCAGCGTTCGTACAAATAGGTAAAACGCTGTTGCATAACGGTAAACGGCGTGAGATTTTTCTTTTCGGCAACGGAATTCGCGTCCATAAAACGCCAGACGTCGTAGTTGCTGGCTCCGAGAGTGCGCACTTTGCCCTTTTTCACCAAGCCGTCGAACGCTTCCATGGTTTCGTCGAGCGGAGTGGTCGGGTCGTCGGTGTGAGCATAGTATAAATCGACGTAATCGGTTTGCAGTTTTTTAAGACTTTGGTCTATCCAGTACTCTATCTGTTCTTTTTTAAGTCCCTGACCCTCTCCGTGGCGGTCGAAGCCCACTTTCGTAGCGATGACCAGTTTATCTCTGCCGCCACGACTACGGAGCCATTTTCCGAGCGTGGTTTCGCTCTCGTCGCCGGTGCCGAGCCAGTGAGCGTAGTTGTTGGACGTATCGATAAAATTGCCGCCGCGCTCTATAAAGGCGTCGAGTACGGCGAAAGCGTTTTCTTCGCTAGTGGACGTACCGAAATTCATGGTGCCCAGGCACACTTCGCTTACTTTAAGTCCGTTTAAATCAATCTTTTTCATTGTTTCATCCTCTCTATTACATAGTCCTGCACTTGTTTGGAAAAATCGACGAATATGCCGCTGTAACCCGTTACGCGGACGACCAGATCGCGGTGCTTTTCGGGATGCGCCTGAGCGTCGATGAATTCGCCCACGTCCTGACAACTGACCTGAACGTGCAGTCCGCCTCCGTCCATATAGGTCTTGATTAACGAGCCGAGCAGTTTGGTTCCGTCCACGCCTCGAAAATCTTTAGGCTGAATATCGAGATTGAGGGACCCCGAAGCAAGCCCGTTCATCGGGAGTTTAAGAAGGGACGAGAACATCCCGGTGATTCCGTTTACGCACGAGCCGAACGACGGGCGCGAATTCTGCGAAAACGGTTCGCCCGCAAGTCGTCCGTCGAACGTGGCTCCCGAAGCCGCTCCCATACGCATATTGTGCGTGTCGCTCTGTATAGACGGCATAAGCACGATTCCGTATTTTTCGGCGTACGGAACGCTTGCTTTCTGCACGATTTCGAGATAATCTTTAAGCACGCGCGCGGCGTGATAGTTGCTTAATTCGTCGTCGCTTCCGAATTTATTTACTTTGCGGCATGCGGTCAGAACGGGCAGATAGCCCTCGAAATTAGCATCGACCGCTTCGAAAAGTTCGGAAAGCGTGTATTTTTTGTCGCGGAACACGAGTTTGTCCACAGTCGTGAACATATCGACCAGCGACGCAAAGCAGATGAGCGTCTGAATCTGAAAATGCCACTTTGCCGCGCTCGCGTTGTTGGCGGTTGCCGTTTCGATCGGGGGAACGCGGAAACAGTCACCCACCGTAAGAACGGCAGACGGATGCCGATTGCGGACAAGCAGTTCTTTTTTCATGTTCTCGAGTTTGAAAGTAACGAACTGCCTTACACGCTCGTTAAAAGCGGCGTAAAACTCGTCTATGCTTTCGGGAGGAACGCTCTTTTCGTTGAGTTCTCGGGCGACTTCCATAAAGTCCTGCGTCCATCCGTTTGCCCTATGAGTGCGGTAATAGCTCTCTTTGAGTTCTTCCTTTTCCTCCGGAGTCGAGTCGGGCGAGAAATGCGGCGAACGGGGCGCCGACATAAGCCAGCACGAGTTTTTGCCCAGTCCTGCCCAGTTGCAACCGAAATGCTCGTATTCGCGAGCGTCGGGCAGCGGTACTCCGACCTTCCGAAACGCGGAAATTACATCATTGTCGTTATAAAACATGAGTGAGCAACTTTCTTTTGCTTTTTGCATGAAAATATGCCACAAATCGGGATGTTCGTCCGCCATACCCTCGTAGTAGCGCACGACGACCACGGGGTTCTTGAGAATGGGACGGATGCAACGGGCAAACAGCGTCGTCAGTTCATTCACGACAGGTAAGCCGTTTTTATCCGTGCCGGCGAGATGCAGATATTGCGGCGCGTCAAAATTGAGAATACGATCCCACCCGGTCGTGTTGCTCTCGTCGCCCAGTTGATGCTCTCCCCTGCCCATTATCAGATTGTGCTTGCAGTAGTAATCGGTTATAATTTCCTCGATACGTTCGTCGCTTACTCCGCGCGCCTTATCTTTATTATATAAGCCGTATAGAAACACGTCCGGTCTGCCGAGCGAAAGCGTCGGATTGGCGGTGACGTACGCGCAGTCGATAAACGCGATAAGCCACCACAGTTGCACGCCTTCCAGAAAACTTTCGGGAGCGCGGACGGCGATTGCGTCGAGCGCGGCGGCAACGTCGCTTTTACCCGCTTTTTCGGCGGCAGCGGCATAACGTTTCGCAAAAGCGATTACGGCGTCGTAAAAACCTATTGCGCCCTGAAGGAAAATTTCCTTGTCCTTATCGCCCCTGTATTTTTCGAGGCTTTTTTCGGCGCGTGCTTTAAGCCCGACAAGACCGCTTTTTATAAGGTCTTCCCAGTCGAGAGTGCAGTGCCCGGTTTCGAAAATCGTTGTACGGTACAAGTTTTTCCGGTCGGCAACGAACGCGCGGAAGTATTCTTCTTCCTCTTTGGTCAGCACTTTATCGACGTAGCGACCGGCAATGACGTCGGTATCGCAAACGGGAGTATCGACGTTTTCGAGAAGATAACTCATTGCCTTTGCGAAAGCGAGCGGTTGCGGCAAACCAAAACACGCGTTTTTTATATCGCCGAGCAACTTTATCCGCTGAAAACTCGTGGTTTTAAGCGGTTTTTCGGTGAGAGCGGCGATTGCTTCTTCGACGTTTGTCATAATTTTCCTCTTGAATCGGATTTCGAATTTTCTTTAATTATACACTTGCAATCGGGTTTTTGCAAGCAAATCGGAACGTTTTTATCGGCGTTAAAATTATTGCAAATAACTTATTTTCATTCCGATTTAAACGTAAAAAGCGACAGCCGCAAAGCCGTCGCCTTTTCTTTAATACTCAAATTCTGTTTTTGATCTGATCGTTGATTTTGGCGAGGAAATCGTCGAAAGGCATGGTTTCGGTCTGATCGGTTTCGCGGTTACGCACGGAAACGACGCGGTTTTCGATTTCGTTCTTGCCGATGATCAGCATATAGGGAACGCGGTCGACCTGACGCGCTTCGCGGACTTTGTAGCCGATTTTCTCGTTACGGTCGTCCAGCTCGACGCGGATCCTGTTTTTGCGCAGTTCTTCGTACACTTCTTTAGCGAAACTGTCGTCCGTTCCGGGCAGAGTAAGCACTTTTACCTGCGTGGGAGCCAGCCATACGGGGAATTTGCCTGCGAAATGCTCGGTGAGTATACCGATAAAGCGTTCGATGGAGCCGAAGCATACTCTGTGAATCATGATGGGACGCTGACGCTCGCCCTTTTCGTCGATGTATTCGAGGTTGAAGTTGAGCGGCATCTGGAAGTCGAGCTGAATGGTTCCGCACTGCCAGGTTCTGCCGAGAGAATCGCGCAGATGGAAGTCGATTTTCGGACCGTAGAACGCGCCGTCGCCCTCGTTTATAATATAGGGCAGATTGAGTTTTTCGAGCGCGGTTTTAAGACCGTTGGTTGCGGCTTCCCAGTCCTCGTCGCTGCCCATGCTGTTTTCGGGACGGGTGGACAGTTCGACGAAGTATTCGAAGCCGAATTTGCTGTACACTTCGTTGATGAGGTGAACGACGCCGACTATTTCGTCGGTTATCTGCTCTCTTCTCATGAAGATGTGCGCGTCGTCCTGAGTGAAGCAGCGCACGCGGAACAAGCCGTGCAGCGCGCCTTTAAGTTCGTGACGATGAACAATGCCCAGTTCGCCTACTCTCAGCGGGAGTTCGCGATAGCTGTGCGGTTTACTGCGATATACCATTACTCCGCCGGGGCAGTTCATGGGCTTTATGCAGTACACTTCATCGTCTATTATCGTGGAATACATGTTGTCTTTGTAGTGATCCCAGTGACCGCTGGTTTCCCACAAATGTCTGTTCATGATGAGTGGAGTGGACACTTCGACGTAGTTTTCGCGAGTGTGAATTTCGCGCCAGTAATCGATGAGCGCGTTTTTAAGAGCCATACCCTTGGGCAGGAAGAAGGGGAATCCGGGACCTTCGTCGCAGAGCATGAACAGTTCCATTTCCTTGCCTATCTTTCTGTGATCGCGCTTTTCCGCCTCTTCGAGCAGTTTGAGATGCTCGTCCAGTTCTTCCTGCGTACGGAAAGCGATACCGCCGATACGGGTGAGCATTTTGTTGTTCTTGTCGTTTTTCCAGTATGCGCCCGACTGCTGCGTGATTTTGAACGCTTTGAGTGCTTTGGTGTAGCAAAGGTGGGGTCCGACGCACATGTCGATATATTCGCCCTGCTGATAGAAACTGATGACGGCGTCGTCGGGAAGGTCGCCGATATGCTCGACTTTATACTTCTCCTTTCTGTCCTGCATTAGTTTGATAGCCTCGGCGCGCGGCAGAATGAAGGGCTTTATCGGCAGGTTTTCCTTGACGATTTTCTTCATTTCCGCTTCGATTTTATTGAGGTCGTCGTCGGTGAGTTTGGTGTCGCCGAGGTCGACGTCGTAATAAAATCCTTTTTCGGTTGCGGGTCCGTAGCCGAAATCCGCTTCGGGATAGAGGCGTTTGACTGCCTGAGCCAGCACATGAGCCGCGGTGTGACGAATAACTTCGAGTTCGAGTTCTTCGGGGCACTCGGCAACCGTTCCGTCTTTGTAAATGATTTTCATAATCTTTCTCCTTTTCTTTACGAGAAATTTTTAGATTTTGCTTTTATATTCTCTCAAAAATTTTGAGGTTGTTGCTTTTTCAAATTATTTTCTGTTGAATTTGTTCTGAAGCGCTTTAAGCATGGATTCGAGGTCGCCCGAATTTTTGCCGTTTTTGTCTCTTCTGTCGCCGTTTGCATTATAACCACCCTTATTCTGCGCGCCGGAAGGCTTTCTATCGGCGAAGTCGCGCTTTTCTCGTTTGGGTCTGTCTGCCTCGGTTTTTTGCGAAACGTAGCCGCTCGCGCCCTTTATCGAGAGGTTGATACGGTTTTTCGCGAGGTCCACGCCGATGACTTTTACCTTTACGGTTTCGCCCACTTTGAGCGCTTCGGACGGGTGCTTTATATAGCGGTCGCTGATTTCGGAGATGTGGCACAGTCCGTCGTGATGCACGCCTATATCGATAAACGCGCCGAAGTCGATGACGTTTCTTACGACGCCGGTCAGTTCCATACCCTCTTTAAGATCCTTGATGTCCATGAGGTCCGCGCGGAGAACGGGCGGCGTGAGACTGTCGCGGATGTCTCTGCCGGGCTTTAAGATTTCGTCCACTATATCGGAAAGCGTCATTTCGCCCACGCCTATTTCGGCGGCAACGGCAGCCGCTCCGTCGCGAGCCACTTTGTTTTTAAGGTCGCCGAGATTGCCGTTTATAACGTCCTGCTCGGTGTAGCCGTACTTAGTAAGCAGTTTTTTGGTCGCCTCGTAACTTTCGGGGTGAACGCCTGTGCGGTCGAGTGCCTCGCTGCTGTCGGTAAGACGCAAAAAGCCTGCGCACTGCTCGTACGCTTTGGGTCCGAGTTTGCTTACTTTAAGCAGTTCGGAGCGCGAAGTGAACGGCTTTTCCTTGCGGTATTCGACTATGTTTTTCGCAATCGTGGCATTAAGTCCCGAAACGTACGACAAAAGGCTGTACGACGCGGTGCCGAGATCAACGCCGACGCTGTTTACGCAGTCCTCTACGACGCCTTCGAGTACTTCGGTGAGGCGTTTTTGCGGCATATCGTGCTGATACTGTCCGACGCCTATCGATTTGACGTCTATTTTAATGAGTTCCGCCAAGGGGTCCTGCAGTCTTCTCGCGATGGACACCGCGCTTCTTACGGTGACGTCGAATTGCGGAAATTCTTCGGTTCCGAGTTTGCTTGCCGAGTACACCGACGCGCCCGCTTCGTTAACGACCGCGTAGGACACTTTTCTCGGGCAGTCCTTTATAAGGTCGGCGACGAATATTTCCGACTCCTTGCTTGCCGTGCCGTTACCTATGGAGATGACGTCCACGTTGTATTTGAGAATGAGCGCGATTAACACGCGTTTTGCGTCTTCCGTTCTGTTCTGCGGCGGAGTGGGGTACACGACCGTGTGGTCAAGCACGTTTCCGCTCGGGTCGATAACCGCGATTTTGCAGCCCGTTCTGTAAGCCGGGTCGAGACCGAGTATGGTCTTGCCTTTGAGCGGTGCCTGCATAAGAAGCGGACGAAGGTTGACTTCGAACATTTTAATGGCCTGCTCGTCGGCTTTTTCGGTTAAGTCATTACGAACTTCCCTTTCGATCGACGGGAAAATAAGACGGTCGAAAGCGTCCTCGCAGCAAAGATTAAGTTGCGGAGCGAATTTTTCGCCGTGAATATACTTGGCTTTGATTTTTCCGAGAGCGACTTCTCTGTCGCACGCGAGCGACACTTTGAGGCACTGCTCGTTTTCGCCGCGGTTTACGGCGAGAATACGATGACTGGGCAGCGTTTTGATTTTTTCGGAATACTCGTTGTACATTTCGTACACGCCCAGTTTTTCCTTGTCCTCCTGCTTGGGGTCGAACGCGGACGAGAGCGTTCCGTCCTCGAACAGATATTCGCGGAGAGCCTTTCTCAGTTCGGCGTCGTCGGAGATGACTTCGGCGATTATGTCGAGCGCGCCTGCAATCGCGTCTTTTTCGGTTTCGACTCCCTTTTCGGCGTCGATATAGTCTTTTGCGATTTCGTTTATGTCGCGTTCGTCCTGCTGAGCCGCTATAATATCGGCAAACGGCTTCAAGCCTTTTTCGATTGCGACCGACGCGCGCGTTTTCTTCTTTTGTTTATAGGGGCGATAGACGTCCTCGACTTCGGTGAGCGTTTTGGCGTTTTCGAGCGCGACCGCGAGTTCGTCGGTCCACTTTCCCTGACCTTCGATACTTCCGCGCACTTCTTCCTTTCGCTTTTCGAGGTTTTTAAGGTAAGTCAGTCTGTCGTTGAAGTCACGGAGAAGTTCGTCGTCGCAGCCGCCGTGCATTTCCTTACGATAACGCGCGATAAAAGGAATGGTGTTGCCTTCCTCTATGAGCGCGACGATATTGTCGGCGTACGACTGTTTGAGGTTGAATTCCGTAGCAAGTTGTTGGTTTATGTTCATAGATGCCTTCTTTAGGTATTTTGCGGAAAACCTTCCGCTTCTTTTTATTATAACGCTTTATTGCGAAAAAAGCAACCGTTTAGCGCAAAAATGTCAACTCCGGCGCACAAACGGCATATAATGTTTCTCGGAGGGTATTTCTATGAGTGAAAGACAGACTGCGTCCGCGCACGAAATCCGTTTGACCGACGCCGAAAAAGGCACGATTACCGCCGTCGAAAAGGTGATTTCGGCAAAAAGCGACTGCATAACGCTGCTTACGTCGCGCGGAGAACTTGTAATAACCGGCAAAGATTTTACGATAAGCGGCTACGACGAGCAGAGCAAGACTTTTTCCTTTACCGGCAGCGTTACCGGCATGAATTACCGCGGAGCAAAAGAACCGCTCTTTAAAAAGATTTTCAAGTGACCGCGGAAATAATTCTTTTCCCCGTCCACATTCTGACGGGAGCCGCGGCGCGGCTGACGTTCGCGCTGTGGTCGAAGCGCAAAAAAACCGCGCTCACCTGCTTTTTCTCCGACCTTGCGCTGACCGTCGTTTTTGCGCTCGCGTACTACGTTCCTCGTTTTTTCTTTGCGGACGGAATAATAACGGTGCGCTCGGTGCTCTCTATGCTGTTCGGGATAATTCTGCCCGGGCTGTTTTTCAGGCGCAAAACCGACCGATTATAGCATAAAAACGCCGCTATCCATACGATAACACGGCGTTTTTGCTGCGTAAAATAATTTAGTTTTATTTTTCTATCTTAACGTCTTTTCCGAAAAAGTCGTGGCGGCGCAGCGTTTCGTACAAGACTATCGCGACCGAATTGGCAAGATTCAGCGAGCGCAGTTCGCCTATCATGGGGATACGGACGGCGTTTTCGTAGTCGGAATAAATGAGTTCTTCGGGCAGTCCTTTGGTTTCTTTTCCGAACAAAAGATAGCAGTCGTCGGGATAGTCCTCGACGTCGTAGATGCTCTTTTTGGCTTTGGTCGTGAGATAGAAAAGTTTGTCGCCCTTGTGCTTTTCGAGAAAGTCGGACAGGCTGTCGTAATAGGTGATGTTTACTTTGTCCCAGTAGTCCAGCCCGGCGCGCTTGACCGTGCGGTCGCTTATCTCAAAGCCGAACGGGCGCACAAGGTGCAACGCGCTTCCGGTGCAGGCGCACGTCCTTGCGATGTTGCCGGTGTTCTGCGGAATTTCGGGTTCGACCAGTACTATGTTTATCATGCGGTTACCAACTCAGTTTATTTGCCGAAACCGACGCCGAATAACTGTTTTTGTCGGCATAGTAGCCGGTTACGTCCGCAGGCAACTGATATTCTTCCAGTTCCTGAAGCGAAGCGACTTTGCCTTTTGCGAGCGCGTCGAGATCGCTTGCGCAGTGCTTGATTCTGTGGATAAGTCCGCCGATGCGAATATCCTGAACTTCGAATCCGAAAGGCTTGTTTTCCTTGTTCCACTGCACTTTGAACGCTGCGTAGAACGCTTCGAGTTGTTTTACGAGCGGTTTATAACTCTTGGCAACGAGTTTTTTGATTTCCTTCTTTCCTTCGAGCGCGGTTTGTTCGTCGCCGTGCTTTATTTTCATATACAGTTCGCGCGTTTGTTTGCCGAGCGTGACTTTGGTCGCGAGCGCTTCGCACAGTTTTGCCGAGCAGTCGAACATGTATGCGTACGAGCCTGCGTTCCGCGCGATTTTTTTGAGTTTTGCGGCAGCCGAGCGGAATTTGTCGGCGTCGCCGTATTCTATCGACAAATCGATTAGTCCCGTAAAGCAGTCGGTAAAGAGAAGCGTTTTGGAAAGCGCGTGTTCTTTAACCGAATCGGGCAGGTCGAGCGCGCAGAAGTCGTCGAAGTTCATTCCTGTAAGAGCGGCAAAACATTCTTCGTGTTCTTTGTCTCCGTACGCGAGGTCCGCCGAATACGAAAGTGCCGGCAGAACGGCGTTCCACGGACATTCCGCTCCGTCGTCGCCCCACATGGTGAGGAAAACGTCTTTTATGCCGTGTTCTTCCGCCGAAGCGAAAGCAAGTGCGCTTCTATGACAACTTATACGGTTCCGGGGCGCAAATCCCGTCCATTTCCACGCTCCGCCGGCAAACACGGTTTTGTTGCCGAATTCGGCGTGACGCTCGAACATTATATCGTAAGCGCGTTTTTCGTCCCGATAGTAGTCCCAGTACACGAGTTCGAGATTACCGGGAACGCTATCACGCACTTCGTCGGTGATATGAGCGGTGTTTTCGCCGATATAATATCCGCCTCCGTTGAGCATACGGAAGAACATATCGCTCCACATCATGGGTTTAAATCCGTATTTTTCGGCAATGGCGATCACTCGTTCGAGGTGCTTTTTCATTATCGAATTGGTATCTTCATAGCCGTTTATGTCGAGGTATTTACCTCTACCGACGTTGTGCGCTTCGTCCATACCGATATGAACGCGGCGCGACGTGAACGCTTTGGCTAGAGACGCGAACATTTTATCGATGAGTTCGTACGTCTTGTCCTCGCCGACCAGCAGAATGTCGTCGATGTCGCGAACGGCGTCGTATTTCTGCCAGCGCAGCAACTGATTGAGATGCGCGAGCGTTTGTATGCAGGGCACGACTTCGATGTCGAACTCGGCGGCGTAGTCCACGATTTCGCGCAGTTCTTTAATAGAATATCTGCCGCGCATGTAACCGAACAGCGGTTCGCCTTCCACTTCGTATGTGTCCTCGGTGTAAAGTTGCAGTTCGTTGTAGCCCATGAGCGCAAGACTCAATATATATTCTTTGAGGAATTCGACGGTAGGAACGGCGTTTCTCGAGCAGTCCGCCATGACTCCGAAGTGATCGAACGCGCAGTTTATCTGCTTTTTGAACGACTTCTTTTTGTCGTTTACCGCCATGAGTTTCAGGGCATAGAACACCTGATGCTTTTTAACGTAGTTTATTATTATTTCGTCGGGTTTTATTTCCAGACTTGCGGCGTCCGCGGCTGCGACGTTTACTTTAACGCCTTCGGAATCGTCGATTTTAAGTCCGAGTTTACCGCACGCTTTGTACACGAGGTCTTTAAGACTCGCGTCCACTCCCGACAAATTGTACTCTTTCATAACACACCTCTCTCCGTTTATTTTTGACAGCGTCGTCTTCGCCGTCCGTTTGTTAGATTTTATCATAAATCGTGCAACTATGCAATCGTTTTCGCGATAAATTTATACATTCTTAACTTTTTGCGTACAAATGTGCTATTTTTTCGCAAACGCCGAATAAAATTTCTTATGGATATTTTTCAAAGTCTGATTTTGGGACTCGTTCAAGGTCTTACCGAATTTCTGCCCGTTTCATCGTCGGGACATATAATTCTCGTATCGAACGCGATGGGCGTCGAGGCGTCGCTCTCCATGGAACTTATATTTCATCTCGCGACTCTTGCGGCAGTGCTTCTACATTATCGAAAAACGCTGCTTTCGCTTATAAAAAAGCCGTTTTCCTCTCTTTCTTTGCAACTTTTGCTCTCGACCGTGATAACGGCTGCGATTGCGTTCGCGCTCCGAGGCGTGGCGGACGGCATGCAGGACGGACGGCTTTTGCCGCTTTTCTTTTCGCTGACCGCGGTTATTCTCGTACTTTCAGACGTTCTGCGCCCGAAAAAGCGTAACGGTTGGCTCGGTTGCGTCGTGGTGGGCATGGTTCAGGGAATAGCGGTAATCCCGGGACTGTCAAGAAGCGGCTCGACCATTTCGGCGGCGAAGTTCTGCGGCGAGAGCGACGACGAAGCGGCGGACTATTCGTTTTTGCTGTCCGTTCCGGTGATTGCCGGCAGCGCGATAGTCGAACTTATTTCGCATCCGATGGAAAACGTCGGTTTTTTACCGATCGCGGCAGGGCTTATCGCGGCGTTTTTAAGCGGTTTGCTCGCGCTTAATCTGATGACGAAATTCAAGAGCCGGATTCCGTCCGTCGCATACTCCGCTTACCTTGTAGTTTTGTCCGCCGTGCTGATAATTCTGCGGTTTTCGGCATAAAACGGCGCGTTTTATCCATACTTTGTAAATAAGGAGATTTATCATGGAAAAAACTATGTCACTCAAAAAGAACGATTTTTCGTCCGCGCTGTGGTTTTTCTTAATCGTGGGCGCGACGATGGGACTGGGCTTTTTATCGGGGCTTTTAAGCGGTGCGAACGCAGGCTACGAGGGTTACGCGCGTCCGCCGCTCACTCCGCCCGACAGCACTTTTGCCGTAGTGTGGCCCGTTTTGTATTTTCTTACCGGCACGAGCATGTACCTTATGCTCAACGCACCTGCGGAAGGCAACTTAAAGCCGATTAAAACCGCGTCGATAGTGCTTTGGCTTATCGGCGTTATCATGAGTTTTGCGTGGAGTTTCGTTTTCTTCACGTTCGGGCTGCGCACGCTCGCGTTTATCGTTTCGACGCTTATTTTCGCCTGCGTGACCGGGGTGGTCGTACTCGATTTCTTTTACTGCAAAAGCGCGGCGTGGCTTAACATTCCCTTCATGCTGTGGGTGGGCTTCGCGACTTATCTCGGTATCTTCATCGCCCTTTACAACTAACCTACTTTTTTTGAAAAAAAAGTAGGCAAAAAAACTTTTAAGTCAGGTGTACGCTAATATCACGGTTGGTTTTTCTGCTTGTAAAAAAGCAGATAGACCAGCCTTGTTTTTTCTAAAAAAGTGAGCAAAAAACTTTTAAGTCAGGTGTACGCTAATATCAAGGTTGGTTTTTCTATTTTGACCTTATTTAAAGGCCCCTTTTCGCAAAGGGGGCTGGCGCCGTCAGGCGACTGGGGGATCGAAAGCATGTATTTTGTATCGGTGCCTGTTAAAAACTTAACAGTAAACCGACCGTATTTAAAGCCTCTCACTCCGGGAGAGGTGGCACGATTTATCGTGACGGAGAGTGTTTTATTTATGCCGATACATTGCATTGACGATTTTAATCCCACCGTCTTCTCGCTATCGCTCGAAGCCACCTCCCTTGCAAAGCAAAGGAGGCTTTAAAAAAGTCGTGATTTTAGAATTTACGGGAGGGGAGACCCCTCCCCTACGATATTTTAAAGTGCGTCCACCACACAATAACAAAAAACAAGGTCGATTCATCCGCTACACATAATCAGAAAAACCAACCTTGTTTTATTATTTACTTAACTCAAAAGTTTTTGCCTAACTTTTTTTCCAAAAAGAAGTGCGGACAGTAGGTAGCACCCTGTCCCTACAATAAAGAGGTCGAAAGTGCGTCTATCAAACTCCACCTAACACAAAAGTTTTTTGCCTACTTTTTTACAAAAAAGCAGGAACATAATGAGGGGCGACGCTACATAGTATATAGTAACGTAAATTTCGGGGAGCGGAGCAGATGCGCGCGAACATAACAAACAGAGTCATTCAACTTGCCGACCATGTAATAGCGACGGGCGACACCGTTCGGGGCGCGGCGCAAAAATTCGGGGTCAGCAAAAGCACGGTACATAAAGACCTGTCCGAACGACTGTACTACGCGGACAGAAAAAGGTACGCGGTTGTCAGGAAAATACTCGATAAAAATCTGTCGGAGCGGCACATACGCGGCGGAATAGCCACGCGGCTTAAATACCGTTTAAAAAAACAACGCGCCCGAGGAAAATAGTCCTGCGAGCGCGGTATTATTCGGTTTATCTTCAGTCTTCGTACAGACGGGAAATAGGCATATCTGCGAACACGCTTTCGATAGCGCGGGAGAAAATGGGCGCGACGGAGATCTGTTCGATGAGGTCGCACTGCTTTTCTTCGGGCAGTTCGATGGTGTTGAGCATGTACACTTTTTTGATAACGGACGATTTAAGTCTTTCCATTGCGGGACCGGACAGAACGGCGTGCGTGCAGCAGACGTACACTTCCTTTGCTCCGCCCACTTCGACGAGTGCTTTTGCGCCCTGAGTGATGGTGCCGGCGGTGTCGATCATGTCGTCGAGCATAAGGCAGGTTTTGCCCTTGACGTCGCCGACGATGTTCATGACTTCCATGACGTTTGCCTTGGGACGACGCTTGTCCACGATTGCGAGCGTGGTATTGAGTTTGGTAGCCATTGCGCGTGCGCGTGCGACCGAACCGACGTCGGGGGATACGACGACGAGGTTTTCGTCGTGAGCGAAGTCTTCGCCTGCGATATATTTAGCGAGCACGGAAAGACCGAGCAGGTTGTCCACGGGGATATCGAAGAATCCCTGAATCTGGGGAGCGTGCAGGTCCATGGTAAGGACTCTGTCCGCGCCTGCGGAAGTGATGAGGTCTGCGACCAGTTTAGCCGTTATCGGATCTCTCGCGCGGGCTTTTCTGTCCTGACGAGCGTAGCCGAAATAGGGCATGACCGCGGTTATTCTGCCTGCGGAAGCGCGGCGCATCGCGTCGATGATTACCAGAAGTTCGACGAGATTGTCGTTTACGGGCGTGGACGTGGACTGAATTACGAACACGTCGCAACCGCGGACAGATTCGTTGATCTGAACGCTGGTTTCGCCGTCCGAGAATTTACCGACCACCATGTCGCCCAGCGGCATATGCAGTTCTTTAGCGATCTCCTGTGCGAGTGCCTTGTTACCGTTGCCGGCAAAAAGTTTGATTTTGTTTCCGTGCGCTATCATTTTTGAGTGCCTCCAAAAATTTTATTACTGACCGAATAAGGTTTGCAAGTAATTTATTCTTTAGTATACTTGTTCCCCTGCCAATCGGGTTTTAATACCTGTCTCGAACGGGCTATTGCGAGTGCTTTCGAATCGACGTTCTGCGTAACTACCGAGCCTGCCGCGATGAAACTGCCGTTTCCGAGCGTTACCGGCGCCACTATCGTTGAAGCGGAGCCTACGAACACGTTGTCGCCCACGCGCGTGACGTGTTTGTCTTTGCCGTCGTAGTTCGCGAAAACCACGCCTGCGCCCACGTTGCATTTTTTGCCCATTATTATATCGCCGGCGTAAGTGAGATGACCCAGTTTGCTGCCGTCGCCTATTCTGCAGTTTTTGAGTTCGACGAAATCGCCGATGCGGCAGTTATCGCCCACGACGTTGTTTGCGCGAAGGTTGGCAAACGGACCTACGGTCGTGTTTTTACCGACGTAACTGTGCACGAGTTTGCTGCTTTCTATTTCCGCGCCTTCGTCTATGATACAGTCTTCGATGCTGTTGCCGCGACGAATACGGACGTTGTCTTTTATAACCGTTTTGCCGCCGAGGCTGTTGTTGGGACCGATTATGACGTTTTCGCCGATAGAAACCTCGCAGCCGATGAACGTGGACGCGGAGTCCTCGAACTGCACGCCTCTGTTCATGTGATAGGTGAGAATTCTGCCTTTAAGCACGTCGGCGATGAAACTGACCTGCTTGTAACTGTACGCGGTGACGAAATCGTCCTCGTCGAAATAGTAGGTTTTGTCGGTGTAGATTTTTTCGGCGGAATAAATATAATCCGTTTTAAAAACGAAACCTCTGGTCATGCGCATGACGTTGAGGTTGTTGAGCCGAGCCGTTTCGACAGCCTCGCTCACGGTTTTACGCGTGATGAGCGGCGTGTCGGAGTATAAAACGACCGTGTATTCTTTTTGCATGTCGAGATAGTCGTGAATGAGCGCGGGCAAAGCGACGCTCTCGTCGTTGTCGATACATTCGTACGGCATATCGCACAAAGACAGCGACACCCATTCGAGCATCGTTTTTCCGAGAATTCCGATATTCCCGACGCTTCCCATTTTGTCGTAGGAAGTTTTGATGATTATGCCTTTACAACTATCCATAGCCTTTTAATTATATAGTTTTGATTGGTTTTTGTCAAGAATTTAACCGCTCGCTTTCGCTTTTTTTCGACTTTCTGAGCGTTTTGAAAAAGTTTTGCACCTCTTTAAGGCATTCGACCTCTTCTATTCCGCCGGTTACCTCGCATCTGTGGTTGAAATTTTGGTTGCAGGCGAGGTTGTAAACCGTTCCGCAGCAGCCGAATCTTTTGTCGTACGCTCCGAAAACTATGCGTGAAATACGCGCGTTTACGGCGGCTCCCGAACACATCACGCACGGCTCGAGAGTAACGTACATCGTGCAGCCCGTAAGATTCCACCGCCCGAGTTTTTTTGACGCTTTGCGAATGGCAAGCACCTCGGCGTGAGCGGTCGAGTCGCCCGTTTTTTCACGTTCGTTGTGCGCCCGGGCGATTATTTTTCCGTTCTCGTCCGCTATCACGCAGCCGACCGGAACGTCGCCGCTAATAAGGCTTTTACGGCTTTCTTTTATCGCCGCTTTAATATATTTAACGTCTTGTTTTACGTCGGTTATCGGCGTTTTTTCATCCATTGCAGTGTTACGAGCGGCAAATCGACGTTGCGCGCGTAGTCCTCCGTCAGATTTTTTTCGCTTACCGGGTGGGAAAGCGCGTCGTCGCCGAGTTCTATCGTCAGCGACGGTATTTTCAGTCTTTTAATGCACCAGTCTTTATATCCGCCTGCGCTCGTGCCGTCGTCCGCGGCTATTTTATAGCGCGGTTTTTCGTTTACGCGCACGGCAAGGCTTAAACTCTCCTTCTCGTTTCCGTAACCGCGGAAGTCGTAGTAAATTTCTCTGCCTTTAAGGTGATAACTTACGGTAGCGTCGGGCAGAACGGACAGCGTGAAGTTTTTAAGAACCTCGGTTTCGGGCTCGGAAAACGGCTTTTCGCCCACATAGTTTGCTCCGTCGGGCGAGAAAACGTTGCTTTTGCCCGTCCCCCAATCGGCGTCGAAATTGACGTTGAGATCGACTCCCCTTGCGTTGGCTTTATACAGACGCGGGTCTCCTTTATAAAAATCGGGCGGTTTTTGCTTGCCGCAGGCGATATCGGCTCCGTCGGGATTGACGCAGGGCAGGAAATAAATCGTGCCGTCGCCCTTTTTAAGTCTGCCGAGCGCATACTCCGCCTGCATGAGAACGAGCGTTGCGGTTGCGTGTTCCCGGGCGTGAATTGCCGCGGTGACGAAAAGCGTCTGCTCGCCCTCTCCGACGCGCACGCAGAGGATATCTTTTCCGCGCACGCTTTTGCCGATCGGGAACACGTCCGCTCCTTTCTTAGCGAGCGCAGTCGCCTTTTTTAAAACCGAGTCGTAATCGCACATACGACTTTTTATGCGGCGGAATGACTATTTGTGATAGGGCAGCCCCTCGATTATCGTAAAAGCGCGATAAATCTGTTCGGACAGCATAAGCCGCATGAGTTGATGCGGAAAAGTCACGCGTCCGAACGAAAGCCTTAAATCCGCGCGGCTTCTCACTCTCTCGTCCACGCCTTCGCTGCCGCCGATAACGAACGTGACCACGGGTTGCGTCAGGTACGCTTTTTCGAGCGTTTCCGCCAGTTGTTCGGAAGAGAGCGTTTTGCCGTCTATGTCCAGAAGCACCACGAAGCCCTGCAGTTTAGGCAGAATAAGGTCGCACTCGCGCCGCACTTCGTCGGGCGGAGCGAAGTCTTTGAGTTCGATGAAACCCGGTTCCGCAAAGCGCGAAATACGCTTTTTATACTCGTCGATTCCGTCCGAGATGAATTTTTCCTTGATTTTGCCGACGCATACGACGTTGACTTTTTTCATCAGAACAGCCCCGTGACGAACGTAAGCACGGTATACGCCGCCGTAAGCACCACGGCGCCTATAAGAAAGGCTTTGTCGCGGAGCGTCGGGCGATAGCGAACGTCGCCGTCGTTCCAGGCGGTGATGCAGGCGTCGTACGCTTTTTGGTCACCCGTCTTTAAAAATTCGGTATAATTTTTGACGTAATACGCCGCATAACGACGCTTGATTGCTTTGACGATAAGGTACGCCGCGCCCACGGTAAGAGCAAGCACGAGCAGCAGAATTTCGGGCTGATTGAGCATGACGTAACTTAAAACGCTGCCGTAGTTGAAGGTCGAATATTCGCCGATAAAGTCGAACGCAACGGCAATCGCGTTATTCGTGAAGTGGACGATGCACGCAGGGAAAATCGAGCGCGTCGTAAGCACGAGATAGGTTAAAAGCATGCCCATAAGCGCGGTGTAGAACGTCTGCGAGATGTACTGATGGAACAGTCCGAACGCTATACCGCCGATAAGAACGGTCTGCCACTTGGAAAACGAACGGCGCATAGCGGTTAAAAACAAACCGCGGTTCGTGAATTCTTCGCATATAGCCGGCAGAACGGCGGTCAGAAACAGCGACAGCAGCAAGTGCCAGAAGTTGAACTTTTCGGGCATAGCGGTCGAACTCGAGCCGTCGAAACCGAACAGAGCCAGTATTACCTGCCAGATATAGGACACATACAGCGTGAGAATAAACGCGCATATGCCCAAAAGGAACGAAAGAACGTATATCACGCTGTCGGTTTTGCGGAAGTTGGACATATAGAAAACTTCCCGGCACGACTTTTTAAGGCAGAACTTATACACGAGCAGCGGCACAATAAGCAGAGTTATTATCTGCGACATCACGCTGAAAATAACGTCTGAAACTATTTCCTCCGCCGCGTCGCTCATGGGCGGCAGCACGTCGTACACGAACTGCATTATCACTCTTGCCAGAAAAAGTCCGAGCGAGGTTAAAAACGCCACGAGCGAAGCCGCTCCGAACGCTTTTTGTCTTTCTTTCAATAACGCTTCTCTGTCCATAGTTTTTTCTCCTTGATTAAATGCCGGTGAGTCCGCCGATCAGCGCGACCGTCCACATGACGCCGCATATGCCGAGCGCGAACGCGCAACTTATTCTTCCCTCTCCGCCCGTTTCGTAGTCGAATTGCGGAGCGTCCTGATTTTTACCCGATAGTTTGCCGATAAAAAAGATTATTGCCGCGCCCGCAGCCGCCAATAACAGCGTTATCGGAACGGACAGCGCGGGGTTGTTCGTCAGAACGCTTATCTGACCTTCCTCCGGCTTTATAATCTGCCAATCGACATAGTTCAAGCCGATTGCGGCGGCGTTGCTTGCCGCGTGAATAACGACCGGAACGACGAAATTTCTCGTCTTTATAAACATATAGGCGCACGCGCAACCGAGACAGAACTGATAAACGGTCTGCGCCGGATTCATGTGCATGAGCGCGAAACTGATTCCCGACAGCAAAACGACCCCGGTAAAGCCGTGACGACGGGCATATTCGTTCGTAAGCACGCCGCGGAAAACGCTCTCTTCGACTATCGGCGCGACGATAACGGTGGCTCCTATACACAAAATAAGGTCGAGCGTGCCGTTAATTTCTATGCCGGGCGAACTGTAGCCGATTGCGTTTAAAAGCACGTAGAACCATTCGCCGAGCCAGGAAAAACAGCACAGGCACACCGCCGCGACTATTACGGCGATCGCCGCGTCTGAGGTCATTCTCGCCGCGGAACGCTTTCTCACGGGCAAAAACGCCGGTTTCGTGATCAGCAGCGCCGCGATAAACGCGCCCTGAAGAACGAACATTACCGCGATGTTGAGCGTGGTATAGCCGGGAATATCGGCTAATTTTTCGTAGCCGCCGGCAATCATCACGGCAGACAACGCGAACGAGAACACGATTTGCACGGCAATATCGAATATTATGGCGAGCAAAAAGGTTTTTCCGCCCGTTTTTTGCGTAAATTTTATCATATTCCTCACGAAATCTCGTATAGAGCGGTAAGCGAGTTTTGTTCGGCGACGTCGATTTTGACGTCCTTGCCCTCGACGTAGCCGCGGCTTTCGAGTTTTTTGCACACCGTTTCGAACGCGAGTTCGGCGCAGTTGTTTTCTTCGGACAGATGCGCAAGTATTATTTGTTTTGTTCCGGACGCCGCCAGAAGGCAAGCCGTTTCGGCGCAGTCGTCGTTGGAAAGATGCCCCTTGTCCGACGCTATGCGTTTTTTCAGGAACGACGAATACTTCGTGTTCCTTTTAAGCATTTCGACGTCGTGATTGCTCTCTAAAACGACCAGATCGCTGCCCGTAACCGATTTTAACACCGACGGAGTGATTTTTCCTATGTCGGTGACGACCGACACGCTTTTTCCGCCTGCCGACAGAGTGTAGCCCACGCAAGGCACGTCGTGACTGACCGCAAACGGAGTTACGGTGAAACTTCCGACGAAAAAGTCCTGCATTTCGTAGTAGACGAAGTTTTCGGCTACTTTGCCGACAGAGCCCGTCACTCCTGCTTCGGAACCGCGCCCGACGAACACTTTCGGGGCATATTTTTCGTACAGAGCGGCAAGCGACTTGATATGGTCGGAGTGTTCGTGCGTTACGAGGACGGACAGATTGCCTTTCGGGTCCACGCCGAGCGCCGCCAGCGACTTTTCGATTCTTTTAAGCGACAAGCCGGCGTCCACGAGAATATGGGTGCTACCGTACCCGACGTATATGCAGTTGCCTTTACTTCCGCTTCCGAGCGAGCATACTCTGATACACATAACACGATTATACTATAAATTCGCGCAAAAAGCAATCGTTTTTTACGGTCGGGCATGCGCCGAACAAATTATATCCGTTTTTTCCTCGGTGAATACAATCGACAAAACCTCCCTTATTTCGACAAAATTCGCCACGGCGGACTTTCATATCCGTTATATAATTAAGGCGGGTAAAGCGACAACGCTTTATACTATTTGTAAAAGAGAGGTAACCAATCATGAAAAAAAGGAAACTGACCTTATGTGCCCTGACGCTCGTGCTTGCGCTCGTCGCATGCTTCACGGTACTCGAAGCGCCGAAAGCGTTTGCGGCAACGGGACAAACCGACTCGTTTTCCGACAGCGTCGAGGACTCGGCGTACGCGAATACGTACACCACGACCTGGAAAAATTACCACAACTGCTACGCTTTCGCGCTCGGCAGAGTGGATCTGTCGTACAACGAAACCACGCCGAAGGATGCGTTTTGCGAAATAGGCGGCTACTGCGGCAACATTATCGACCACGCAACGGCAACGACGCAGCAAAGAATAAGCAGAATGAGACAGGACTTCGCCGCGCTTAAGTACACCAACGTCACCGTCTCCACCACGCTTCCGACCGATCTTGCCGACGACTACACGCTCATCTGCTATCGCGAAGGAACCGCACACGACGGTGGTTTCGACTATCACTTTATGCGCTACAATTCCGAAACCGACAAATGGCATCATAAGCCCGGAACGACAGGCAAGGCGCTTATTTACCAATACACGCCTTCCAACGACAGAGTGTGGACTCATTCGTATGTAGAAAACGGACAAACCGTCACCGATACGTACGACGGACCTATTTACTACATATCTTATAAAGAAACGATCGGATTTAATCAGACTCTTGGTGCAAACGTCATAAAGACCACAGATCATTTCGCCGAAATGAGAACGCGTACCGACGAAAACTGGTGCCTCGGCAACGACGTTTCGCTTTACTCGTTCACCGCGTGGGATCCTATTGAAAACTTCTCGGGTTTCTTCTACGGAAACGGCTATGCGATAACCGACCTTCGTTATCGCGGAGCGGCAAAAGCCAAAATCGGCTTGTTCGGAACGCTTACGGGCGGCGAAGTTAACGGCGTTACCGTAAGAAGCGCCGAGGTAAACATTATCGGCGCGGCAGACCTGACGCAGACCATCAATATCGGTGCGATTGCCGCAATCAACGAAGGCAACATAATCGATTGCACCGTAGGCGAGTATAAAACTTACGCCGAAGCAATTCTCAATTCCAGCACTATGGCTAATATCGGTGCTATCGCCGGTTTTAACGCCGGAAGCATAATCTCCTGCCACAGCAACTTCTTCACGTCGGTCACGACCGGCAATATCGGCGGAATAGCCGGAACAATGCCCATCGTAGACGAAACGATCGGCGGCGAAATTAAAAGTTGCACCGTAAATAAAGCAGAACTGCACGTTTACTCGGGCAGCGTAGGCGGAATCGTCGGCTACAATCAGCGCACCTACGTTCAGAACTGCACCGTTTCCAATTCCAACATCAGTTGCTACAACGGATTCCCATCCACTTCGTCTAGTTACTATCCCTCCTCACACTACGGCTATGCCGGCGGCATCGCAGGCTGGTATTCGAGCGACGGCGTTGCAGAATCCTACATCATCGGTTGCAGCATAGTCAGAGTTAACCTCGCAAGCAATAACGAAAGCGTCGATTCTTCGCACGGCGGCAGAAGTTTTGCTCCCGAAATCGGCTTGATTTGCGGCAGAGCAAGAGCAGACAGAATTCAGTCCTGCACGTTCGACTCGGCTTCCACGGTTACGGGCAACAACCTGCACACCGAAACCTGGGGTATATGGCCGTTCAATCATTCCTGGAATCAGGCGCAGTACGTAGGCACGAGAGCAGTGGGTCACTCGCTCTGATATAAACACCGTAAAAGGTCGCGAAAAAGGTTGCGGACCATGTGTTCGCAACCTTTATTTGCTTTTTCACGGTTAATTCGCAGATTTTCACAATTAAAAACAAATTTTTTTAAAAAAATGCATTTAGGGTGTTGACTTTTGACTAGTTACATATTATAATAATATATATAGACGTACTTTAAACTAAAATTACTCGTCTATAAATTTCTTTAAGGAGAGGAAGAAAAATGAAAAAGACCATTATCGGTATCGTTTCGGTTATCGTTTGTATTCTTGCGGCATTTTCGTTCGCTGCGTGCAACAACGACAAAACCGACGACGCTGCCGAACTCGCTCAATTAAAACAAAAAACGATACAAAGTTGGGATAATACTATCAATAACAACAGTGCCGGTTTAGACGGATATATAAAACATTATGCCGGCGACTATATCGAAAGACTGAAAGGACAAATCGAAAACGCAAAAACCGTGGAAGAAGTCAATGCATTGCATTACGACGCCGGACACTATTACAACACCACTCTTAAAATGTATTACAGACGGGAAGAGCGCTTCTTAATAGACGCATGGTCCGATAGTTTCTCAACTACGATAACCGGTAAATACGACGGAGAAGAATATTCTTTCACGATTTCTTATCAACCGTCACCCCTCAGCAGTTTTCACGGCTTTAATATTAAATCCGAAAACGAACAATACGTAATGGATCTTAGAATATACGGAAAAGGAGCAAGCCTTTCTAAAAGCGGCGTAGGTAACGTAACACAACTTGACGCCGTGAAAGAAACGCTGATCGGAATCCTCAATCACGATCAACGAGAAAACCTTTATCTTTCCGTAATATCCAAAAAAGGCGAAGAAATCGTGGGATACACGGTTTTTGACCTGGATAAAGGATACATTCCTGTTGTCGACACGCAATCGTTTGTTAAATCGGACGACAAAAAAGCAACAAAAGAAGACGCAACTCGCCTTGTCGAAGACGCGATTGCCGGCAAAAAATCCGATGTAAACGTAACGCTTCGCGCAAACAAAGCCACTCACAAATTTACAGAATACACGGCGAATGGTTTGAATGCGCTTAATCTCACCGTCGTTTCCGCAGGAAAAGACGGCAGAAGCGAAATTAAATTAGACATGGTAGATAAAATATATCCCAATCGCTCCGTAAAACTGCTCGTCAGAAGCAACGTAGATTTTAACGTCGGTACGAACGTAAAAAAGAGCACGGATTTAAGCGATCTCGACACAAGCATTTTTGCAAGCACCGACGATACAAACGGTTATATTAAAGTTATGGTCGAAGAACACGGCTTTATAAGTTCGGTGATCATCGTTGCCGTCAATCACGACGAAAACAACGTTGCTCATTTCGACCTTGTGAACGCTCTCAGGTTCGTGTATAGAGACAGATATTACGAGGACGAAAAGGACTTTCCGCTTCCCGACGAATTCATGGCGTCCTCCTTTGCCGACTACGCTATCGCTCAGTACGAGCAGGCGATAGCACCGTCCGCTCAGAACTAATCGATAAGCCAAAAACGGTTAAAGCAATCGGATAACAACCGAATAAAACAAAAACCTCGCCCGAAGGATAACTCCTCACGGCGGGGTTTTTTGATTTGTTTTTTTATCTGTGACGGGTCGTGTTTTACTCGCCGGTCGGATTTTAATTATTTCTTAATTACGGAAACTGCGTCGGCAATGGTTTTTTCGAGCGCCTGTCTGCCGTATTTATCGACTTCGGCTTTGTTCTTTTCGCCGTGAGTCAGACAGCCTGCGCCGCCTATGCAGCCGCCCACGCACGCCATACCTTCGATAAAGTTGGCGTCGAGCAGGTTCTTGCTCTTTTTGAGCAGCGCGATTTTGCACTCCTCTATTCCGTCGCAGGAACAAGGTTTAAGCACGAAATCGGTTATGTTCTGTTCTTTCAGTGCTTCCGCGACCGCATCGGACAGACCTCCGCTGCGCGCGAAAATTCTGCCGAAATAGGACGCGTTGTCCAGCACGCCCTCTTCGAGCGTCGTTATATCTATATCGCGGCTGTCGAACAGTGCCTGCAACTCCTCGAAAGTGATGACTTCGTCGACGTACTTTTTGACTTCTTCCTTCTTAACCTCGGCTTTCTTAGCGGTGCACGGTCCGATGAACACGACGCGCGCGTTCTCGTCGGTCTGCTTGATGTACTTCGCTATGGTTGCCATAGGCGAGAGGTTGTGCGACACGAACTGTTTGAGCGCGGGATAATTCTTTTCGATGAAGTCCACGAACGCCGGGCAGCACGAACTGGTGAGGAATCCTTTTTCGGCAAGTTCACGGGATTCCGCCTGCGCGACCATATCCGCTCCGAGCGCGGCTTCGATTACGGTGTGGAAACCGAGTTTTTTAAGTCCGGTTATTACCTGACCGAGTTTAGCATAGGTAAACTGGCTGGATATGGACGGAGCGACCACGGCGTAAGTTTTGATGGTCGGATTTAAGGCACTCTTTTTGAGAATGTCGATGACGTTGAGGATATACGACTTGTCGCTTATCGCGCCGAACGGGCATTGATAGACGCATGCGCCGCAGGAAATGCACTTGCTGTTGTCGATGGACGCCTGCTTTTCCGCTCCCATGGATATTGCCTTGACTTTGCAAGCCGTTTCGCACGGGCGTTTATAGTTGTGAATAGCGCTGTACGGGCATACCTTGGAGCATGCTCCGCACTCCTTGCACTTGGTTTTGTCGATGTGAGCGACGTGGTTCTGATCGAACGTGATCGCGCCGAATCTGCATGCGTCCTCGCAGCGGTGAGCCAGACATCCGCGGCATGCGTTGGTGACTTCGTAGCCGCCCATGGGACATTCGTCGCAGGCGATGTCGATGACTTCGATGACGTTGGGGTTAGCCTTGTTTCCGCCCATTGCTATTTTAACGCGTTCGGCGAGGATTGCGCGCTCTTTATAAACGCAGCAACGCATCGTCGGCACTTTGCCGGGCACTATGATCTTGGGAATATCGATTGCGTTTTCCGCAAGCGTATCGTTCCAGGCTTCTCTTGCCACTTCGCGCAGCACTTTGTATTTAAGATATTGTACTTTTGTGTCGAATTTTCTCATAGTAGTAGTTCCTTAAAAATAACTGACCTTTATGCGCTTGCCCATCTGTTTGAGATACAGGGACAATTGCTCGACCAGGTTCATTTTTATGTTGAAGTTAATCGGGAGGTCGGGGTTCTGGTGCGCCGGGTTTATCGCTCTTCCGACGTAGAAGTTAATATCGGTGGCTTCTTCGAACAGCAGGCGGCATATAAGCGACGCTCCGTCTTTTCCCACGCTCCATTTGTCGTACAGTTTTCCGTCCTTAACGGCGTCCTTGGCGTACTCGACCACTTTGTTTATGGTGATAACGCCCTCGGTTACCAGATCCACGCCTTCTATTTCGGCAATGGGCGGCACGTCGCTCTTTTCGAAACTTAAATTGGTTTTAATCTGTTTACCCAGATATTTCGCGACTATCGAGGAAGTCGTTCCGCCGCACACGATGTGCTTCCCCTCTTTGGAGAAGAACAGCGACATCATGCGGTTTGCGTCGTCGCGGTTGGAAGGCGGTCCGAACAGAATGTTCATCGGCTCGCGCTTGCGCACTTTAAGCACGCACGCGGTCGCGTCGTCGCCGGGCTTGCCGCAATACAACTTTTCCACTTCGTCGATGAGTATGTTCGAAAGCGTTTTTGCCGTGTAGCCGGAATAAACGTGTTCGATCATGAACGAGGCTATATCCTCTCTTTTCCAGCCGAAATTGTACTTGATTCCCATTCCGGCATGCGGACAACCGTCGCTCATGGCGATGAAAAAGTCGCCGTCGGACAGCATTACGGACGAACGGTATACCTTTTTGCCCGAAATGTTCATTTCGATGCGCCGAGGCATGTACTCTTCGCCGTCGCGGATTATTATGACCTGCGGATTGTCGTACTCGATTATCTGCGCCTCGCGGTTCTCCACGATATGCACTATCGTGAACGTCGAATACGCGACTCCGCGCACCGAGCAGACCGGAAGCGTTGCCATAATGGTTTCCACGCAGTCCTCTATCGACAGTCCTTCCGACATCATCGTGGATATTATTTTGGCTGTCAGCGTGGACAGAATACTCGCTTTTACGCCGCTGCCCAATCCGTCGGCAAGCACGACTATCTGCGAATTGTCGCCGTTGTCCACGACGTCAACGTGATCGCCGCAAAGTTGCTCGCCGTAATGATTTATGCTTTTCCAGCCGATGTCAACGCAAAGATCATTCATCGGTGATGGACTCCTTTAATTTCGTGAGCGCGATTTTGGTTTCGGCAGCCGTTTCGCCGAGCAGCGACGCTATTTCCTGCACTATGCGCATTTGCTTGTCTACCACTCTGTCGGCGACTTCCACGGTCTGGCGAGAGATGTTTTCCTTCTTTTCGCGTTCGTTCTCTTCGTCGGTGATGTCGCGCATTATGCACACCAAAAGGTGATAGGTGTCGTCGTACACGACGGTCTGTTCGACGTATTTTTTATACTCGGCAAGGTACGTTCTCTCGTCGCGGACGCTTCTTCCGGTGCGAAGCACGCGCATGAATATTTCCGTATCGAGAATACGCACCGCTTCTTCTCCCAAAACGTCGGCAGCCGAGCGTATGTTCATGATTTTTCGAGCCGCGTCGTTTATCTGCTGAACTTCGAGTTTTTCGTTAAGCACGATAAGCCCGTTGGGCGTGTTGTTTACGATGCAGTCGGAAAAACTTTCGGCTTTCTGTTCGAGATAGGGCAGGCACATGCTTATTTCGGCTTTGCCCTGGAAAATGGCGATTGCCTTCTCTCGGCAGGTGTCGTAGCCGCAAGAACCGCAGTTGAGCATGTCCTCGGGGCGGGTTTTTCCCATTTTTTTGAGTATTTCGTTTATTTCGTATTCGGACGGCGTCGCGAGTTTTTTCTCGATAGCCGTGAATTGTTTGCGGACGGCAAGACTGTCGGGCTGCTCGACCTTAAAGTCCTTTTCGCCGGCGTATTTGGCGACCGCGGCGTAGTCCTTGACGGGCGAGCGGTGGTATTTTTCCATTACCGGACCGCCGATACAACTGCCGACGCATGCGGACATTTCGATGAAGCACTTGTGAACCGCTCCGCTTTCGATGTCTTTAAGCGCGGCGATGCAGTTTTCCACTCCGTCGATCGCTACATAAGTATATCTCGACGACTTCGCCATGGTTTTGAGAATACCTCCAGTCGTGGGGAAAAAGCGCGCGCGGCTGTTTTCGTCGCTGTCGGCTTCCTTATCGATAACGATATTCTCCGCTTCGAACCATTTTGCGAGGTCCTCGTACGTTAAAACGCCGTCGACAAGCCCTTCGTAGTACTCCGCTTCGTCCTTTTTGGCGACGCACGGTCCGATGAACACGACTTTGGCATCCGGATGACGCTTTTTAATGTCGGCTGCATGAGCCTGCATGGGCGACATTACGTCGGCGAGATATTGTATCTCGTTCGGAAAATACTTCTGGATAAGCAAGTTTATCGAGTGGCAGCACGACGAAATAACGACGTCGCGCGTGTCCGATTCCAGCATGCGTTCGTATTCGGTTTTGACTATGGTCGCGCCCACAGCCGTTTCTTCGACGTCGGCAAAACCCAGTTTTTTGAGCGACTTTCGCATGGCGTTTATGCCCACTCCGTCGTAATTCGCGATAAACGACGGCGCAAGGCTGACTATTACCGGCGAGCCGGACTGAATAAGCACGCGGACTTTTTCGGTTTCGGACGAGATTTCCTTGGCGTTTTGCGGACAAACGACGAAGCACTGTCCGCAAAGTATGCACTCGTTGCCTATTATGTGCGCCTGATTGGCGGAAAAACGGATGGATTTGACCGGGCAATGACGAATACATTTATAACAGTTTTTACAGTTTGATTTTTTTAAGGTAAGACAACTTGACACGCGCTTTTACCTCCGAAAGTTATTGAGCGTTGTCGGCGCCGACGCGCGGCAGAATATTCTCGTTCCAGAGTTTGGAGAAGTTTTCTTTGGTGATTCCGCTGTATACGTCGTCGTCAACGGTTACGGTTACGCCCACTCTGTTACATTTTCCTGCGCAAAAACTGCCGACGAGAATGACTTCGTCCTCCAGTTTTGCCTCTTTAACGTTTTTTTCGAGCATATCCGCGATGTCGTACGCGCCTTTGAGAAAGCACGAACTACCCATGCAAACCTTTACGACTACCATAATTTACACCCTTTTAAGAATGTTCTCGTTGAAGAACTGCTCGGCGGTGGCGGGGCTTACCGAGAAGAACTCGTCGCCGACGGTTACGCACACGCCTTCCTGGCATCTTCCCATGCAGAACGTGCCGGAAAGTTCGACTTTGTCCTGTAATTTATTCTTTTCGATAAGGTCCTGAAATTCGCCCACTACCTGACGAGAGCCTTTGATATGGCACGAACTTCCAATACATACGGTTACTTTTAACATTGTTTTATCTCCTTGACTAAAGTCTTTTATCTTAAATTATTCGTAGTCCACTACGTTTACCCAGGACAGCAGGAATTCGCGTTCCGCAGCCTTGCCTTTTACCGATTGCGACGCAGCGACTATGGGCATCCAGCGCTGAACGTAACTCTTGTCTATTCCGCTCTTTTTGCAGAACAGGTCGAGATATTCGTTTGCTCCGTTTATGTCGCCGCCCAGCCAGAACAGCAGGTATGTGCGCGCGACGTCCGCCGACGCGTTACCTATGGTTGCGTGCGACCAGTCGATGACGTACGCCTTTCCGTCGTCGCCTATTATGACGTTGGACGGATTGAAGTCGCCGTGGCACAGTTTGGAGTGCTTGGGCATGGCTTCGAGCCGCGTGTGCAGGTCGTAGCGCGTGGTGGCGTCGAGGTCGGTGAGCGAAATTTTTCTGTTCATCTTATCTTTGAGTTTGGTAAGAAGCGGACAGGTACGGGAATGAATATCCATCTGCACGTCAACCAGTTTTTCGAGGTATTCGCTCTTTTTTTCGGGATGCTCTTTCATGAGTTCCGCAAGCGTTTTACCCTGAATGAAATCGGTGACGATAGCCCACTTGCCGTCGTAAACGGTAACCGCTTTTATGTGCGGAATACACAGTCCCGTTTCCTCCACTCGAGCCTGATTGAGCGCTTCGTTGAGTATATCGCTTTTTCTAAAGTCGCTGCCGAACACTTTTACGCAGTCGTTACCGTCTTTATATATGGTTTTATTGACGCGCTGCGCTATTACTTTATCGAAATTCATTATTTCTCCTCCCCGTTAATGGTTTTTACTCCGCTTTTCTCGCGGCGGTAGGTCTGCTTGAAGTCGTTCGGATCGACAAGCGGTTGTTCGTCGCCGGGCACGGGCTTTTCGGTGAAAGTTTCGCCGTAGTAGGCGTCGAGGTACATCTGCTTAATCTCGCTCATGAGCGGATAGCGCGGATTGGCACCGGTACACTGATCGTCGAAAGCCTGTTCGGTCATGGCGTCCAGACGAGCGAGGAAATCGTTTTCGTCGGGGACGTAGTCGCGTATGGTAGGTTTGATTCCGACGCGCGCTTTAAGTTTGTCTATTGCGGCGATGAGGTTACCGACGCTCTCAGATTCGGTTTCGCCCTTGAATCCGAGATATTCGGCGACTTCCGCGTAGCGTTCGAGCGTGTGCGGACGATCGTACTGAGGAAACGTGCCCATTTTTGCAGGCACTTCGCTCGAATTGAAACGAATTACCTCGTCGATCATGAGCGCGTTGGCTATTCCGTGAGCGATGTGGTGGAACGCTCCCAGTTTGTGCGCCATGGAGTGGCATACACCTAAGAATGCGTTTGCGAACGCCATGCCTGCCATGGTCGCGGCGTTTGCCATTTTCTCGCGCGCGACGACGTCGGTTTGTCCGTTATCGTATGCTCGCGGCAGGTATTCGAATATGGTTTTAAGCGATTTAAGCGCAAGACCGTCGGTATAGTCGGTTGCCATGACCGACGCGTACGCTTCGAGCGCGTGCGTCACGGCGTCTATTCCCGACGCGGCGGTGAGTCCTTTGGGCGCGCTCATGTGGAAATCGGTGTCCACGATTGCCATTTTCGGGAGCAGTTCGTAGTCGGCAAGCGGATATTTAACGCCCGTTTTCTCGTCGGTTATGACGGCAAACGGAGTGACTTCGCTGCCCGTTCCGGCGGAAGTGGGGATTGCGATGAAGTACGCTTTTTCGCCCATTTTCGGGAAGGTGTACACGCGTTTACGGATGTCCATGAAGCGCATTGCCATGTCCATGAAATCGACTTCGGGATGCTCGTAAAGCACCCACATGATTTTGCCGGCATCCATTGCCGAGCCGCCGCCGAGCGCGATTATGCAATCGGGCTTGAACGCGCGCATCTGCTCCGCTCCGGCTTTTGCGCAGGCGAGCGTGGGGTCGGGCGCGACGTCGAAGAACACGGCGTGTTCTATTCCGAGGCTGTCCAGTTTTTCGATTATCGGGCGGACGAATCCGTTATTGTAGAGGAACGAATCGGTTACGATGAAGCATTTCTTTTTGTTCATCACCGTTTTGAGTTCGTCGAGCGCGACGGGCAGACAGCCTTTTTTGAGATATACTTTTTCGGGGGCTCTGAACCACAACATATTTTCTCTCCTTTCCGCAACCGTTTTGATATTGAGGAGATGTTTCACTCCCACGTTTTCCGAAACCGAATTACCGCCCCAACTTCCGCAGCCCAGCGTCAGCGACGGCGTGAGTCTGAAATTGTACAGGTCGCCTATTCCGCCCTGCGACGACGGCGTGTTTACCAGTATCCGGCAGGTTTTCATTCTTTCGGCGAACGCGTTTATTTTCGCTTTTTCGGTGACAGCGTTGAGATATATAGAAGATGTGTGGCCGTAGCCGCCGTCTGCAATAAGGCTTTCGGCTTTGGAGAACGCGTCCTCTATGTCCTTCGCGCGGTACATTGCAAGCACCGGCGACAGTTTTTCGTGAGCGAACTCCTCGCTGAGAGCCACGCTTTCCACTTCGCCGATGAGAATTTTGGTACCTTCGGGGACGGTTACGCCTGCGAGCGCGGCGATCGTAACCGGTTTTTGACCCACTATTTTTGCGTTCAGCGCGCCGTTAATGAGTATTACTCTTCGCACTTTCTGCGTTTCGGACGGGCTTAAAAAGTAGCATCCGCGTGCGGCGAATTCTTCTTTTACGGCGTCGTACACGCCGTTCAGGACGATTACCGACTGCTCGGACGCGCAGATCATGCCGTTATCGAACGTCTTGCTGTGAATTATGGAGTTTACGGCAAGACCGACGTCGGCGGTGTCGTCGATTATGGCGGGAGTATTGCCTGCTCCGACGCCGAGCGCGGGTTTTCCGGACGAATACGCCGCTTTAACCATTCCGGGTCCGCCGGTTGCGAGAATAATGTCCGCTTCTTTCATGAGCGTGTTGGTCATTTCGAGGCTCGGAATATCTATCCAGCCGATTATGCCTTCGGGCGCACCGGCTTTTACCGCCGCTTCGAGTACGACTTTCGCAGCCGCTATCGTGGATTGTTTGGCTCTCGGGTGCGGACTTATTATAATTCCGTTTCTCGTTTTAAGGCAGATGAGCGTTTTGAAAATAGCGGTCGAAGTGGGGTTCGTGGTGGGGATTACGGCAGCCACGAGACCGATAGGCTCGGCGATCTTCTTTATTCCGAACGCCTCGTCCTCTTCTATTACTCCGCACGTTTTCGTATTTCTGTACGCGTTGTAGATATACTCGGCGGCGTAGTGATTTTTAATCACCTTGTCCTCGACCACACCCATACCCGTTTCTTCGAACGCCGATTTCGCAAGCGGTATGCGAGCCTTGTCCGCGGCGATTGCGGCGGCAAGGAATATCTTGTCCACCTGCTCCTGCGTGTAAGACGCGAATATCTTCTGTGCGGCGCGCGTTCTCTCTATCGCTTGTTCGAGCGATGCCGGGTCGGTGACGGGCAAATACGTTTTTTCTTCCATTTTTGCGTTCTCCTCGATTTATTTTACAGGCACGCGGTAAGCACCGCAAGCGACGCCGCGAGATTTTCGTCTTTGACTTTCACGCTCTCGGGTACGATAAGGCTGGCAGGCGCGAAATTCCATATGGCGATTACTCCGGCGTTTACGAGCGAGTCGCACACCGACTGCGCTTCCTTTTCCGGTACCGTTATTATGCCTATTTTTACTTTATTTTCCTTGCAGAAACTTTCGAGTTCGCTTACGGGCAGAATGGTTTTGCCTCCGTCGAACTTTCCGCACTTGCTTTCGTCGCGGTCGAAAGCCGCGCAAATATCTATTCCGAATTCATGGAAGCAATCGTAATAGAGAAGCGCCTTACCCAGTTTTCCGGCACCCACGATAACCGCGCGCGTAGTGTCTCCGCTACCGAGAGTCTGTTCTATATGAGTGATGAGTTCGGCGACGAAATAGCCTATTTTCGGCTTTCCCGAGCCGCTTACGAGCGCAAGGTCTTTGCGAACCTGCACGTCGCCCAATTTCAACGCTTTTGCAATGGTTGCCGACGCAATGGTCGTTTTTTCGTCCGCGCGTAATGTTCTTAAAAAATGCAGATACAACGGTAGTCTTTTCATAACCGCGTTCGGTATTCCTTTATCTGTCATGTAGACGCTCCTTTTTCTTTCGTACGCGAGTTTACGCGCCGTTATTTTATCGATATAATTGTATCATTTTACGCTTTAAAATGCAAATACTTATTTTCAATAATCTCATATCAAATTTGATATGCAAAAAACGCTCTGCGCGGCATTTTTGATGCTTTTGCAAGGCGTTTTGGCTGTTTTATTCGGTTTTAAGCACCCGAAAGAGCGCGGTTTCGTGTTTTACCATATCGATTTTTATAACTTCGGCGTTAAAGCAGCGTTTTCCGAACGAAGCGATTATTTTTTATCGAAATACTCGATGAGCGGCGACTTTAATATGCCCGTTTCTTTAAGTTGATACTCATACGCCCACTCGTCGCCGTGCGTGTACCATAGCGACGGACCCTGCCACGGAATATTCAGGCAGCAATGCAGCGTACCGAAACTGTTCGCTCTCGAAACGTGAGCGGTTAAAGTCAGTTCGTGCTTGCCTGCTTTGAGGTTGTCGATTTCGACAGAGTACGGACACCAGGCGATACTGCCGGCGTCTTTGCCGTCGATTTTTACGGTCAAGACGGCAGCGGCGAACAGCGTTGCCGACACTTTGACCGAGCCGTCACGCTCGCAGCGGAGCGGAATTTTATAGGTAAAGTCCGCGCCGTAGAACGGGAAGCCCTGCTTTGTCAGGTCGCCGAACGCAACGCTCTTGGGCTTTGCGATTATTTCGGCGCGTTCGCCCTGCGTTTTCACTCCGAATTCGCCGAGAACGAACATATTTTCAAGGCTTGTGCGCTTACCGAACGGCACGAGCGCGACTATTTCGTTTTCGCCTTTTTTAAGTCTGCCGAGCGGCATGGTGTGAATGCGTTTGTCGGTAAAGTAGCCGTCGTACGCTATGGGAACTTCCGCGCCGTTCAGCCAGACTTTTTCCGCGCCTTCGGTTGCGAGTCTGACAAGCGGACAAACGTGGCTAATAAACTTAAAGCGCAGGTATACTTTCTTTTCGGGCTTGACTTCGCCGATAACCCACGGCTGAACGTCCGCGCCGTCCGCCATCGGATAGCCGAATTTGCGGCGGAGTGCGACGTCCACGCGCAGCATTTCCTCGCGCGGCATATAGTTTTCGCCGTCCGTGGACCACTCGGGCATATCGAGAACGAGAACGTTTTTCTCGCCGTTTTTATACTCGACGGGCGTGCGTACTTCCTCTGTTTTATACGGTTTTGCGTTATCGTCAACCGCAGCCGAACATTCGCTTTTCCCCTTTTCTAATTTTAGGAGCAGGCTGTCGAAGCGGTAGAATTCTTTAATTACGACCGTATTGCCGTTTTCGTAATAAAAATTCGCAGGCTCGATTTTGCCGGTTACGGTGTTATAAATTTTCGGCGTTTTAATTCCCTTGACGGTGATACGCAGCGTGCGTGCGGCGTTGTGACCCTGCTGTTTGCAGTTTTCGAGCGATTTTCTGCCGCGAGCGATGAACACCCACTCGGACGCGCCGTCCTTTCTCTTCCTGTAAATGTATTCGTCGGTCGGAACGCCTGCGTTATCGGTGATTTTCACGTCGCGATAGTCGTTAAGTGCGTCCAGAAGCGACTGCTTTTCGAACGAGCGACGGTCGGCGTTTTTATAAAGTTCGTCCGCCTTGTCCGACAATTTTCCGTCGACGTACTTCGGTTTATCCCCGAGGAACACTACTTTTCCGCCCTTCTTTTCGAATTCGGTCAGAATTTTCACGGTGCTCGACCGAAGCGTCGTTACGCCAGCGACCACGACCGCCGAATAGTTCATTTTGCCGACGTTAAGAAGCGCGCCGTCCGATTTCTCGTACAAATCGGGCAGCATGGATTCGCTGATATAGTCGAAGTCTATCGTGCCGAACAGCAGCCATCCGATAACGTTATCGAAACTCTGCTGCAAGCGCGTGCGCTCGTTTGCCGTCGTCTGATTGGGTCCGTACGCCAGCCAGTAACTCTCTATCGGGTGAATGACCGCTACTTTGACGTCGGGCACGCCGCGCGTCAAAGCGGTGTTCACGCGGGCGAAATGGTTTTCGATCAATGGATAATTTTTGTACCACTCCGACTGATAGGATATGCTTGCCGGGTAATCGCGTTTTGCCGAGCCGCGCATGCTCACCCAGGACAGGTGCGGCACACGGAGCGTCACTCCGAGAGCGGCTTGCCAATCGCCCTGCGACTTATGTCCGCGGAAATCGAAGTCCCAGCCGGTTACGCCGTAGAGTTCGCTCATCATGCCTTCTCTTCCCAGTTGGTTTACGGCTGACTGACACTGCTTGGCGGTCGTGTATTCGTAGTTGTCGCACAGCATGTCTATTCCCGGAATGTCGAAACCGCGATACGCACGCATGGTTTCGCCCAAAAACTCGGTCTGCGATTCGAGCGACGGCTCGTGCATCATATGACCGGTAAGCGCAATTCCGTGATCGCGGCACCATCCGCCTATCTGATCGGAAAACGCGCGCGTGAACAGTTCGCACACGAAGTCGTGAAAATAGTAACGGACGGTTGCAGGCTCGTCTTTTTTGTCCCAGATGACTTCGGGAAAGCGGTCGAGTATATCGAAACCGTATTTTTCGCAGAATTTTTGCGGAAAAGCGGGCGTCCATTGGCAGGAAACGTCCTCGTCGGAGAACGCGAACGACAGCGTCGAACATTTGCTCAGTTGCGGCTCGTCGGTAAAAATCGACGGCGCGGATTTGCCGAACTTATCGCCGAGTTCTTTATAATATTTTTCGTGAGTGACTTTTATAAATTCGCCGACGGCTTCGGGATTCATCGTATCGATATAACTTTGGTCGTTATACCAGCCGCTGTTGGCAGAAGTCACCATAACGGCGTAGCGTTTTATTCCGCGCGCGTCCGAAGCGGCGTTTATGCGCTTATATGACGATAAATAGCCCTCATTGTCGAGACTAACGTCGTAAGTCGCCAACAAAACGGGATGAATATAGCCCGATTTGTTCTCGCCCCGCTCTGCCGCGTTGCCGTATTTATCGATAACGAGTCCGAATTTTGCAACGTCGGGAGTAAAAACGAGCGTGCGCTGACGCAGTTCGTGATTCTTTGTTACTATTCCGCCTGCCGCGCCCGACGGCCAGCGGTCCTCGTCGTAAAGATACGCGCGCATCTTTTCCTTTTCGGCTTTATCGACGCACGCTTTAATAAGGTTCATGAATTCTTCACCAAGATAAGGCGTGGCAAGTCCGCAACGAACGTGCATATGGTAGCCGCCGAATCCCATTTTTTTGAGTTGCTCGGTCTGCCAGAGCAGGTCGTCTTTATCGAGATCGTCGTTCCATGCCCAGAAAGGCGCTCCCCTGTACTCGCTCGTGGGGTTTTCGAACAGTTTGTCGGACAGATTCTTTTTACCTTTTTTCTCGTAAAACATTTTTGCCTCCGCTAGCGTTTTTTCCGATTTTTCGGCTTACGAATATTATACCTCTTTCCGAGGCTCCGTGCAATGGGCGTTTTGCGGTTTTTGTGGGGAATTCATTCTTTTTTTGAGCGCGCGTAATATACCTTGAATACGCAATTTTCGCCCGGAGTGTCGGCAAACATCAACACGTTGTTTTGGTTATCGGCGTCGAAAACGTAGCCCTCGACTTCCGAGGGAGCGAACGTAAAGTCAAACTCGGTGATGCCGGTAAAATAGTCGGTTTCGTCCGGGACATCCGAATAAGTGCCGTCCTCACGCTGAAAATACATCTCGATTTTGCACTCGATGCCCGACAGATCGCGCTCGTAACACAGTCTGAAAACGAAATTGTCGGTTGCCGGCAACGGAAACTCGACCGAATAGCCGTTCTCGCTCTTCCAAACTACGTTATAGCCTGCTTTCGCTTCAACTTCGGGAGCATTGATTTTATCTCCGCGTTTGAGTTTCAGCGAGAGCAGAGTTTCGCCCTCTTCCGAATAAAAAACGGTCGTGTACGTCGGGCGGACGTCTTTCGGTTTACAGCCCGTCGCCGCCGCGGCGCACAAAATCATCAATAACGCGCATAAAAAACTCGCTGTTTTTTTCATTGGTTTCTCCGAGACTATAGTAATTTTATGTATATTATAATACTAAAATCGGGCTTTGTCAATGCGCTGCACGCGATTTTTTGCTTTTTCCCGAACGCAAGAAATTCGGGCGGCGGAATTTCTCCGATATAATAGTGTTGACCTTCGGTGGAATTTATGGTAGAATAGTCGCATGGACAGATACTACTCTTTCAACAAGTACGCGCGCGAGAAATTCGGGTGCAAAACGTATAAAATCGCGCTTTCGGGCGGCATGACCTGTCCCAATCGCGACGGCACATTGGGAACGCAAGGCTGCATTTTTTGCAGCGAAGGCGGCAGCGGCGATTTTGCCGAAAATCTCACGCCCGACACCGACACGCAAATTAAAAACGCAATCGCTCGCGTTGCGAAAAAAGCCGGCGAGAGTGCGAAGTTCATCGCTTACTATCAGAGTTATACCAACACATACGCCCCCGCAGAACGGCTGAAAGATCTGTTTTTACCGGTTGTGCTGCGCAACGAAATCGTAGCCCTGTCGGTGGGAACGCGCCCCGACTGTTTACCGGATGACGTTATCGCGCTTTTGAAGAGTCTGAACGAAATCAAGCCCGTGTTCGTCGAACTCGGACTTCAGACAATACACGATAGCACCGCAAAATACATTCGTCGCGATTACGCTCTTCCCGTGTTCGACGACGCCGTCAAGAGGTTGAAAGCGGCAAATCTCAACGTTGTCGTGCATCTTATTCTCGGACTTCCCGGAGAAAGTCGCTCCGATATGCTCGAAAGTGTGGATTATGTCGGGAAATGCGGTGCGGACGGAATTAAACTGCAACTTCTGCACGTTCTTCGCGGCACGGACCTCTGCTCCGATTATGAAAAAGGGCTTTTCCGCACTCTCGGCATGGACGAATATATTGATATTGTGGGCGACGCGATCAACATTCTGCCCGAAAACATGGTGATCCACCGCTTAACCGGCGACGCGCCCAAAAAACTGTTGGTCGCTCCGCTTTGGTCTGCCGACAAAAAAGCCGTGCTCGCTGCGATCTACCGCGCTTTCGAATCCAAAAACGTTCGCCAAGGCTCTTACTTTTTTGAAAAAAAGTAAGCAAAAAACTTTTGTGTTAGGGGAATAATAAATCAAGGTTGGTTTTTCTGCTTTTGCGTAGCGGAGAAACCAACCTTCCTTTTTTGTAAAAAAGGAAGCAAAAAACTTTTGTGTTAGGGGAATAATAAATCAAGGTTGATTTTTCTGCTTTTGCGTAGCGGAGAAACCAACCTTCCTTTTTTGTAAAAAAGGAAGCAAAAAACTTTTAAGTCAGATACACGTTAACAACAAGGTCGGTTTTTCTGCTTATGTTTTGTGGAATAACCGACCTTTTTTGTAGGGGAGGGGTTCCCCCCTCCCGTTTACTATTTTAAAAAGTAAAATAAAAATTTTTGAGTCATGGGTGCGTTTTAGTCAGGGCGTTTCTCTGCTTAACCTTATTTAAAGGCTCCCTTTTCGCAAAGGGGCTGGCACCGACAGGTGACTGGGGGATCGTATGCTTGTGTTTTGTATCGGCGTGTATCAAGGTTTGCGGGAGGGGGAACCCCTCCCCTACAATTTAAGGCTATAAGTGCAGGACTAAACGAAATTATTCTATTTTGTAGGGACAGGCGTCCTTTGGCTGTCCGCACCTATTTATTACCCTCTCCGTCGGCTGTCGCCGCCACCTCTCCCGGAGTGAGAGGCTTTAAAGAGGTCGATTTTTAAAACCTTACCCTTTGAAAAAGAACATAAAATACAGTTTTACTTGAAAAAGCGTTTAAAAAGAAAAATGCTTCCCTCTACCAAAGGAAACATTTCTCTTTGTAATAGTTATGCTTTAATCACTTCTACTTGACATAGAATCGAATTAATCGAATGTAATAGCAATAGCTATAGGTACTTAAAAAGCGTCCACACCGGAGGATGCAACTCCTCCGGCGGAACAACTTATTAGGTTTTAGTTACTTAGTCGTTATTTCCGGGTCGCACGATTATGCGATGGTGACAACGAGTTTAGTGTTGTTGGTGTACTTAACGCTTGCGAGAGCGTTCTTGATAGCAATCTTATCGGTATCTACATTACCATCGGTAAGAGTAATGCTTACGCCGTTAATCGTGCAGGAGATGGGCCAAGCGGTAGTCGTCGTAGTGGTTTCTTCTCCACCTTCTGCAGCCGGAGGAACGGTGGTCGTAGTGGTCTTTGCAGCAACGATCTTAGCGTAGATAGCGTCTACGAGAGTATCGATCTTATCTGCTTTGAGCACATAACCTTCGCGAGTGAGATTGAAGTAAACTTCGGTGGTCAGCGCGAAATCGAGCGTGATGCCTTCGACCTTGATTTCGGTGATAGAAGGAGCAACTTCAGTCATCCAATCTTTGTTCTTAGCAGGATCGTCGATATCTGCCTGAGAGACGGTTTCGGGACGATATACACGTGCATCGCATACCGCGCAGTACCAGTAAGCCGAACCCTTCTTACCGCCTTCGGGACGAGTGAAGATACCGGGGTTAGCTTCGTTTGCGTGACCGTTCTGCATATCGAAGGTCGTGAAGTTATGATGACCGACAACGTATGCGAGCAGTTCGCTTACGAGTTTTTCATCGGCAGTTCCTTTGTTAGCAGTTAAAGTGTTGATATCGGAACCGTACTTGGTGGTAACGTCTTTCTGATAAACAACTCTCTTTGCAACCTGTTCGCCTTTATTGTTTTCTTCGGTGATGTTAGCAGCGTCGATACCGCATCCGTTTGCGCAATAGAAGAGGATCTTGCCTGCGTCATCTTTCTTAACGGGATAGCCGTTTACGCAGTCTTGCGCTCCGGACTTATCGATGATAAGAACGATCTTATGGCCAAGTGCGGGAATATCTCTCGTAATTTCTGCTCCATCACAAACGGTACAGAAATGATGTTCTTTACCTATGGTCGTGCAAGTTGCTTCGGTAACAGTCGTCCAATCGGTATCGACATAATTGTGAGGAGCAAGCTCGAGCTCAACCTTGGACTGAGCCTTGTCTTCGACACCATTATCGGAAGTGCCTTCTCTCCACAGTCCGCATCCCTCTCTCTTACAGAACGAGTACCAGTAACCCTTTTCGGTGCAGGTAGATGCTTTGTAGAGTTCGTTTGCTTCGGTGGTGTTTGCTTCCGCATAAGCCTGGTCGGTCCAATCGTGTCCGAGTGCGGTTGCGCCCTTGAGCCATGCGATGTTGAAGGTAGTTACGCCGTCAGTGGTAGCAGCGGTAATTGCTGCGCCATATTGAGCAACGAAGTCTGCATTTGCAGTGAGTCCTTCAACCTTGTCGCCATTCTTAACGTCGAGGTCGCAGAGCGTGCAATGAACTTTCCATACGCCGTCAGTGGTGCAGGTAGCTGGTTTTTCAAGGGTTACTACAACGTTGTGAGCGGTGAGAGTTCCGAGGGCAGCACCGCAGATTTCGCAGTGATAGTTGCCGTCGTTGATCTTCCACTTAAGGTCGGAGCAGGTTGCGGTAGGAGCAACGTGAGAATAGTTCTTGGTCACAGTTCCGCAGAGCACGCAGTTCTGACGGTTCCAGCAGTCAACTTCGCCGCTGTCACGGTCATAAACGTGATTTGCGAGAACCGAAGTACCGCAGGTTGCGCAGGTGAAGTCTTCGCAACCATATTTATGTACATGCTCTTCAGTGCAATCTTTATCGCAAGCATCGGGGTTAATCGCATACGCGATAGCGCCTTCGGCGTCGGCAGTGCAGTTAACGTTAGCGGCATTCTTGTACTTAACGTTGGTCCAGGACAGGTTGCCTTCAGCGTCTGCTACTGCAACACCGTGCTTAACGTTAGCAAGTTTCTTATCGGTGTTAACAAGGATTCCGGTGGATTCTTTTGCAACAACCAGCGATACAGCGCCGTTTTCATCGGTTACGTTGATAAGATCGTTTTCGCCGATTCCGTTTGCACCGATGTAGTTGTATTCGCCGCATTTAGTGCAAGTGAGGACTGCAATGAGATATTTAGCGTTGCAGGACTTAGCGGAATAGGTGTTCTCTCCGTCGAAGGAAAGGATGGTGTATACGGTGCCGAACTTATGTCCTGCAGCCTTTTCGGTAATGAATGCGTTGGTGTAAACGCCTTCGACCGTAAAGGTTTCATCCCACAGTTCATAGTAGTCGCGCTCGTTGAACGCTTCCTTCTCTTCGTCCGTCAGGGATGCGAGGTAGTTAGCAACAACTACGCCGACCTGTTCGGGAGCATTGGTCTTTTCGATCTTGGTGTAAGTGTAAGTAACGGTTGCGCCGGCATCTACGGTAGTAACAGTGCTTGCAACACCCTTGGAAAGAGTCTTTCCGGAGTTTTTAACGTCGTCGTAGGTCTTTCCGGTGATGTCGTAGTAGTTAGCACATTCAGCCTGTTCGCCTGCGATTGCATTTCTGCCGCAAACGTAAACGTATTCAGCCTTTTCAACGCAGGTCATAGCGCTTGCCATTGCAACAGCCTGATGATAGTAGGTTCTGTAGCTGTAGATTTCGTAGTGTTCGGTGTAGTTGAGTTCGCGATAGTTGGATACAACGGGTTCATCGGTAATCGAAGGTCTATTATAAGTTTCTTCGGTTTCTTTGAAGTTGGTCTTGTTGTATGCAGCATATTCGCCGGTACGTCCGCCGCAGTTCTTGCAGGAGATGTAACTTCTGCTTACATATCCGCAGTTGATGATTTCTTCGGGATCGATTTTTGCTTCAACGCCTTCGAAGTCGTGATCTGCGGAAACAAGTCTTCCTGCAGGAGCCATGATTTCTTCGGTGGTGTAGACGGTCATTTCTTTGCCTTCAAGAGTTACGGGGCGTTCTTTGCTGACGCCGGTAGGTACGTAAGCCTTGGTAGCGATTTCGTTTTCTTCGTTAGCAAGTGCTCCGCATTTGTCGCAGTAGTAAACGAATTTGCCTTCGTTGTCGTCTACGAAGAGTACGTTACATTCGGCAATCGTGAGTTCTGCAGTACATGTAGCGTCGCTATAGTAGGTGAGTTTGTTGTCTACATACTTAGCGTAGATAACCTTTTCCGCGAGACCAGCGGTTCCGCCAATGGTCATCTCGTGTGCTTTAGCAGCAACGATACTGGTTCTTACGTTGGCAAGTACGGTATCGGTTTCTGCAGCCTGCGCGTGGCAACGTTTGCATTCCCAAGCGGTGTATCCGTCGCTGTAGCAGGTGTTTTCATGCATGGTCTTAGCATTGCCCCAAACGTGTCCGAGCGCTTCGGTGCTGCCGACTGCGTATCTGACGTGGCAGATATCGCATCTGCCGTTGATCTGACCGCCTGCGGTGCAGGTTGCTTCGGTTGCGGTGTAGTACTCTTTCTTAAGTGCTGCACTGCTCATAACGTTTTCGTAAACGCTGAGGATGTTTGTTTTCTGCCAATCGGGCAGGTAAGCATATTTGCCGCCTTCTGCGAACAAGGTTTCGATTGCGACGTTTTCAGCCATCGAATCGGTGATTGCATAGGTGTGTTCTACTCTTTCGAGAACGGTTTTTTCGGTTTCGCCGCAGTTTTCACGCTGGCAGGTACGAACCATATAACCGTTGTTCAGGCAGGTAGCCGGAACGATTTCGGTGGTTTCCCACTCGTGTTCGAGCGCAGGCTGTCCGCCTTCTACCAGGGTTGCAGCAGTTTCATATCCGCAAACGGAGCATACGTTTTTAACCATTTCGGGCGTGGTGCAAGTTGCCGCTACGGAAGTTGCAACGTAGTTATGGCCGGTAGCGACGATAACGGTGGTGTTGCTGATCTTGCAGTTTTTGCAGGTTTCGACCAACGAACCGTTTACGGTGCAGGTTGCTTCTACTCTGGAAGTTTCTTCCCAGGTATGTCCGGTTGCTTCGGTGAGGTTGGTTTTAATCTGCTGACCGCAGTTTTTGCAGGTTTCCAAAGTATAGCCGCCTGCGGTGCAGGTTGCATCGACTACCTTTTTAAGGTTTTCGTCATATTCGTGAGCAAGTTTTTCGATCTTGGTGGTAGGACCATTGTTTCCGCAATACTCACATTTAGTGGTTTTATAGCCGTAACTGGTGCAGGTTGCTTCAACGACTACATCGTCAACGTACTTATGACCGGTTGCAGTTATGGTTTCGACAACGTCTTTCTTTCCGCAAACGGTGCAATAATAATATTTGCTTCCGTCTTTTTCGCAGGTAGCCGCTTCAACGGTAAGTTCGGTCGTGTAGGTATGCGGCTTCATATCGACTTCGGTAGTCTTTTTCTTACCGCAAACAGTACATTCTTCAACCTTGATACCCTTGTTTGTGCAAGTCGGAAGAACCTCCGAAATCACTTCGTAAGAATGGTTTGCTTTGTCCCCGGTTTCGTCGAAGTGGTCAACATATCCGCAGTTTTTGCAGGTACGTTCTTTATGAGCCGCTTCGAGGCAGGTAGCGTCGACAACGGTGACTTCGCCATAGGTATGTACTCCGGTTGCGGGAAGAATGGTGATGTGTTCGTCACCGCAAACAGAACATTTTCCTACGACAAAACCGGCAGCGTTGCAAGTTGCCTCGGTTCTGCTTGCTTCTACGTAATCGTGATTGCCGGTAGCGGGTTCGCCGATAACGGTAACCTTTTCGTTACAAGTAGCGCAAACTCTGACGGTGTATCCGGCATCTTTACAGGTGGGGGCAACGACCGTATCGGTGAATTTATGGCCGGTTGCGAGAAGAACTTCTTCGCTTACGACCGTTCCGCAATCCTGGCAAACGGTCTTTTTATATCCGTTAGCGGTGCAGGTTGCGTTTACGACAACTTCAGAGGTCTGAAGATGTCCGGTAGCAGCGGTGGGATTGGTCTTTTCTTCGTGACCGCAGACTTTACACGTTTTAACCGTGTAGCCAGCCGCCGTACAAGTAGCAGGAACTACTACTGCCGTATCGTAGTCGTGACCTTTAGCAGCCGTCGGTTCCATATAAGCATAGCCGCAATCTTCGCAGGTATGGGTGATGAATCCGCCTGCGACGCAAGTTGCGGTGTCTTCGCTGACTTTGAACTTAGAATGGGTACATTCTTTGTTGCAAGCCGCAAAGGACACGCAAGCCACGCTCATGATAACCAAAGACAACAAGGCAATCAGTAACTTTGATACTTTCTTGTTAACTTGATTTTTCATTGATTTACTCCTTACAAGTTTTTTTCCAAATGCGCATAACTATTACTATCCACATTCGTATACTAAATTATAGCAAAGAATAGCGATACTGTCAAGCGGTTAGGAAAAAATAATAGCGAATTTTTGCGAAATCGGTATGAAATTTTTCCTTTTCATCGCTCGCTTTCCAAAATTTTCCGTTCGGGAAGCGATATTATCGTTACTTTGCTCTTCGGATTGTCGCCGAAGCCGATTTTTTTCGCGGAGCCTTTCGTTTGCGGGGCGTCCGCTTTTCCGAGCGGTTAAACTATTATTTAACCAATTCGACGATAGCCGCTTCTGCGCTGTCGCCTGCGCGGAAACCGAGTTTCAGAACGCGGGTGTATCCGCCGCCCTGACCGAGTTCTTTTGCTCTCTGATCGTACTTGGGCGCATACTCGTTGAATATCTTCTCGATGATCGGGTGTTTGATATTCTTGGTGCGTTCGACGAAATCGGATTTCTTTTCTTTTTCGCCGCGAATCTCGGGTTTGTCGTAGACCTTACCCATGATTGCTCTTCTTGCAGCCAACTTCGTGGGTCCGTCGTTGACGATTTCGATTTTGATTTCCTGACCCTTTTTGTTGGTTCTGGTTTCGGTTTTCTTGTACGTGTCGGTGTAGGTTGCGATTGCTTTGGTGATGATTTTCTCGGCAATCTTGCTTACTTCCTTGGCACGAGCGTAAGTGGTTTCGATTTTGCCGTACCACAACAGGTCGGTGACCTGTCCGCGGAGCAGAGCCGTACGCTGATCGGTGGGTCTGCTGAGTTTTCTCTGAACTGCCATATAGCCTCCTATTCTTCGCTGTCTTTGAAATCGAAGCCGTAACTGCGCAGTTTTGAGATGACTTCGTCGAGGGACTTTCTTCCCAGATTACGCACTTTCAACATGTCGTCTTCGGATTTCTTCGTTAAATCTTCTATCGTATGGATGTTTGCTCTCTTCAGACAATTGTAAGAGCGCACGGACAAATCCATATCTTCAATGCTCATTTCCAATACTTTCTTCTTTGTGTCGCCTTCCGTGCAGGTAAGAATGTTGGTATTCTTAAATGCGTCGCACAGATTGACGAACAGAAGAATGTGTTCGTCGAGCGCTTTCGCGGCAAGACTCAACACTTCTTTCGCGGATAACGATCCGTCGGTTTTGACTTCGATGATCAGGCGGTCGTAGTCGATGCTCTGACCCACGCGGGTGGTCTCGACGCTGTAACTTGCGGCTTTGACCGGCGTGAAAATCGAATCGATCGGAATGTATCCTATGGGTTTGGACTCGTCTTTGTTGTTTGCGGCGACGACGTAGCCTCTTCCGAAGCCGACCGTCATATCCATAACAAGCGAGCCGCCCTCATCCATCGTGCAGATATACATATCAGGATTAAGGATTTCCACCTCGGGATCTCTCTCGATATCTCTCGCGGTAACTATTCCGGGCGTTTTCTTTTCGATGTGCAGTACTTTTTCGATGCTTTTGTCGGCATAGTCGGCTTTGATATTGAGTCCCTTGAGGTTGAGAATTATCTCCGCGACGTCCTCTTTGACACCTTTTATCGTGCTGAATTCGTGTTGCACGCCTTCTATCTGTATACCAACGATTGCGGCGCCGGGAAGCGCGGAAAGAAGTACTCTTCTCAGTGCGTTACCCAAGGTGATGCCGTAGCCGCGTTCGAGCGGTTCTACGATAAATCTACCCTTTCTGCTGTCGGAATCGTTTTCGAGAGTGATTTTTGGTGTTTCGATTTCCATCATGATATTTGGGTTCTCCTTTTATTTACAACTTATTTTCAAGAGATTCTTTTTTTATAAATAATACCGGGTGGAAAATTATTACTTGGAATACAACTCGATGATCAGCTGTTCGTTAATGGTCAGATCGACGTCTTCGCGCTTGGGTTTGTCGAGAACCTTTCCCACGAGAGTGTCGGTGTTGAATTCTACCCATTTGGGCATTACGATTTTCGCTCCGCGAAGTTCGGTTGCCACTTTGGTATCCTTCTTGGTTTCTTTTACTGCGATTTCGTCGCCGGGCTTGGTCTGGTAAGCGGGGATGTCTACGGTCTTGCCGTTGACGGTGATCAGTCCGTGATTGACAATCTGACGGGACTGAGCGCGCGAACTGCCGATACCCATTCTGTAAACGACGTTGTCCAGTCTGCGTTCGATGAGCGAGAGCATGTTTTCGCCGGTGACGCCGGGCATACGCTCTGCTTCTTCGTAGTATGCGTGGAACTGCTTTTCGAGCAGACCGTAAGCGCGTTTCGCTTTCTGTTTTTCACGCAACTGAATACTATATTCGGAAGACTTTTTGCGAAGCGTACCGTGCTGTCCGGGCGCAAACGCTCTGGTTTCCATAGCGCATTTCTTGCTGGTGCATCTTTCGCCCTTCAAAAAGAGCTTCATTCCTTCTCTTCTGCAAAGTTTGCAGGATGCGTTAGTATATTTAGCCATTTCGTTATATCTCCTTATACTCTTCTGCGCTTAGGCGGTCTGCAACCGTTGTGCGGTATGGGCGAAACGTCGGTGATCGCGGTGACTGCGATACCCACGGTTTCCAGCGCTCTTATAGTGGATTCACGTCCGGAACCGGGTCCCTTGACGAATACTTCCACACTGCGCAGTCCGTGTTCTTTTGCAACCAGTGCCGCCTTTTCGCAAGCCTGCTGAGCAGCGAAGGGAGTGCTTTTTCTCGAACCGCGGAATCCGAGCGCGCCTGCGCTGCATGCCGCGATTGCGTTACCCTGTTCGTCGGTAAAGGTGATCAGCGTGTTGTTGAACGACGCGTGAATATGAACCTGACCTTTATCTACGTTTTTGGTAATTCTCTTCTTTACTGTTTTCTTAACTGCCATAGTAACCTTTCTCCTTACTTATCAGCCTTCTTGGCGCGACCTACGGTGCGCTTCGGACCTTTGCGCGTGCGCGCGTTCTGCTTGGTGCTCTGACCGCGAACGGGCAGACCTTTACGATGTCTTACTCCGCGATAGCAGCCGATTTCCATAAGTCTCTTGATGTTGAGTGCGATTTCACGATGAAGATCGCCTTCGGTCACCACGTTCTTTTCAATATAGCTACGAAGTGCGTTTTCCTGTTCGTCCGTCAGGTCTTTGACGCGAATGTCGGGATCGACGTTCGTTGCTTCCAAAATCTTGTTTGCCAAGGGGCGACCGATACCGTAAATGTAGGTAAGTCCGATCTCTACCCTCTTTTCTCTGGGCAAATCAATACCAGCTATTCTTGCCATTTTTAACTCCTCAGAATTTTTTGTGTTTCATATCTTAAACGCTTTTTCCGGCAAGCCATGGAATGTTGACTTTTCGCCTTCCGAAACGGTATTTTTCGATATTGTTTTCTTCCTTTCGGCTTTCGCGCGCTAAAAGAAGATTTGTTTGTTGTTGCCTTACGGCGTTTTCGGCTAGCGCCCGCGTTCGGTGCCGTGCGTTCTGCCTTATTGCGGACTTGCTTTTTATTTCAAAGCGTTCCGCGGAAACGCTGCCTTTCGGCTTGTTCATCTTTTTTCGGAAACGTGTTCTTATATGCTTATGAACCGTTCTCCGTTTTCGGGAACCCACTCCTTTCGGGGCTGTTCTCTATTCTATATTATATATAAGGCTTTTTCGGGCGTTTTTCGGATGGTTCTTCGGGCGATTCGGATCGATTTTCGAACCGTTTTTGATGCGATACCGATTGCTTTGCCAATCCGTTTTCCGAATGGTTTTTCGCATAATTCGGATTGTTTTTTCAATCGTTTTACCGAATGGTTTTTCAGTCAACCCGGACTGCTTTTCCGAAGCCTTATAGAAGGCGGTCTTTAAGCGTTTTCACTTGCTTCGGGACCGAAAATAAGTCCGAAGCGAGCCGAATAACGCATAAAATCCCCCGCATACGCCAATAGCCCTATCGAAAAAATAGGACTGCGGGGGCGTTTTTATAAAGGCAAATTAGCCTTGTCTTTGTTTGTGGTTGGGATACTTGGAACAAATAACCATTACTTTGCCATGGCGTTTGATGACCTTGCACTTGTCGCACATGGGTTTAACCGAAGATCTGACTTTCATAATATTCTCCTTAATTCTTGTTTCTGTAAGTAATACGTCCTTTGGTAATGTCGTAAGGCGACATTTCGATTTTGACGGTATCTCCTTCGAGTATTCTGATGTAGTGCATTCTTATTTTGCCCGAAATGGTACA
>CAKQDN010000012.1 GCA_934229275.1 uncultured Clostridia bacterium
GTAATAATCTGCTTGCAATATTCATTGTAAACTCCCGTCAGATAATTATTGACGGCGATAGACTAAAAAATACTGTTTTGCTTTGCAATCGCAGTGCAAAATCGATTTTTTACCGTGTTTTTTTCCGAAATAAACGACTAAAAGGCAGTATAGTAATCGATATTCTATTTGAAATTAGAAAAGAGTGCTTACGCTCGGCAACACTCCTCAATAAAAAAATGAGCAGTCGTTTACATAACTACTCATTTTGGTGGACGATCAGGGGCTCGAACCCTGGACACCCTGATTAAGAGTCAGGTGCTCTACCAACTGAGCTAATCGTCCTGATTTTCAATATTTAAGACGCAACAGTGTGCGCCTTAAATATCTTTTCTTTTTATGGAGCGGAAGACGAGATTCGAACTCGCGACATTTGCCTTGGCAAGGCAACGCTCTACCACTGAGCCACTTCCGCATATAGTGATTATTGGTGCGGATGAAGGGACTTGAACCCCCACGTCGAGGACACCAGATCCTAAGTCTGGCGCGTCTGCCATTCCGCCACATCCGCCTGTCATAGCGGCACAACCACAATGCTTGATTATTATATAATAAATGAACGCGTTTGTCAACTGATTTTACGCGTATTTTGAAAAATTTTTTATTGCGTTTGTAAAAAAATAAACCGACCAACCACATAAAGGCTTGTCGGTTTAATTTTGCATTAGTTTTTGCTGCGTTTACGAGCCGCTTCCGCTTTTTTCTTTCTGCGAACAGAGGGCTTTTCGTAGCATTCTTTGCGTCTTAAGTCGCCCATAATGTTATCCTTCTGGCACTTTCTCTTAAAACGTTTGAGTGCGCTTTCCAAAGACTCGTTTTCGCCAACACGAATGACAGACATATTTACACCACCTTGTTCGTACAAGAACTTGTATTTTACAGACAGATATTATAAAGCATTTTTGACGATTTGTCAACCGATTTTATGCTTTTAACGACGGAAAATCCATTTTTTGTCCGCCGAGAATATGGATGTGCAGATGAAAAACGGTCTGACCCGCGTCATCGCCCTGATTGATTACGAGGCGATAACCTTTTTCAAGCCCGAGATCGTTCGCAAGGTCGGATATTTTTTTGAGCATTCTGCCCAGCATATGTTCATCTTCTTCCGTCATTTCGGAAAGCAGTTTAAAATGCTTCTTCGGAATAGCAAGATAGTGTTTTTCCGCTTTCGGGTCTATATCGCGGATAATAAACATCTCGTCATCCTCGTAGAGTTTGGGTGACGGGATTTCGCCTACGTTGATTTTACAAAAAATACAATCTTTCATAATTGTTCTCCTATTGCTCCGTTTTTATAATATTCGACTAATTTATGCTTGGTATACGTGCCGACGGGCGCTTTCGTGTACACCTTTACATAGTTCGGCATGAAGCCAACGTTATACTCGCCTTCGCTGTCCTCGACAAAGACATTGCCTTCATATCCGATCATCGAGCAAATAAATTCACGGTTGGATTCGGCTTTAAGTTTAAGCATGCGATCCACTCTTTCATCCGCGATTTTCGACGGTACTTGCTCCATTTCTGCGGCTTTCGTGCCGGGGCGAACCGAATACGGGAACACATGCATGTCCAAAAATCTCGCTTTTTCAACCGTAGTCAAACTCTCTTCGAATTCGGCTTCCGTTTCTCCGGGGAATGCAACGATTACGTCGGTAGTTATTCCGGCATCGGGAAAATGCTTACGAATAAGCGCAATTTTGTCCAAAAATTCTTTTGCAGTATAATGCCTGTTCATCCGTTTCAATACGCTGTCGCTGCCGCTTTGCATCGACAAATGGAACGAATCGCAAAAGCCCGCGTTCTTCATTTTTTCAAGCAGGCTATCGGTTATGACCGTACACTCGAGCGAACCGAAACGTTTACGAACGGGAACGCACGCAAGCGCATCTATAAGATCTTCGAGCGAACAACCTATATCCCTGCCATACGCCGAAACGTTAATTCCGGTTATTACTATTTCGTGTGTTTTCATGCAAACGTCTTTCGCTTCGGCAACTACGCTTTCTATACTCCGACTTCTGCTCCGTCCGCGAAGATACGGAACGATGCAGTACGAGCAGAAATTGTTGCAGCCGTCCTGAACTTTCAAAAAAGCGCGGCTTTTGGTCAGTTCCGGCGACAAATTATCTTCGTACTTATCCGGCATCGAGCAAACGTTTACGATCGGCTCGTGATTTTGACCGAGTACTATGTCAGACATAATACTCGAAACTGCCGAAATTTTGCCAAAACTACCGAAAATCATACGAATATTAGGCTTATCGACATATTGCTCGGCATTGTTTTGGCTACTGCATCCGCAGACGTAAATCTTGGCGTTCGGATTTAATTTTAACATTCTCGCAACAGCCTGACGCGATTTTTTATCCGCTTCCGCCGTTACCGAACATGTATTGATAACATAAGCATCGGCAGGAACAAGTTTGTCGGTGGCGATAAATCCGTTTTCCTCGAACTTCTCCACCATCGCTCTTCCCTCGTATTGATTAACTTTGCAGCCGAGCGAAAAAACGACTACTTTCAGTTTATTTTCCATTGATCTGCCTCGTACATTACTGCGGACACTACCGCAATCGACGCGGTTTCCGCTCTCAATATTCTTTTTCCGAGCGTTATCGGCGTAACTCCGGCGTTTTCTATTTCCGCCGCCTCTTCTTTGGTAAAGCCGCCTTCGCTTCCGACAACAATCGCGATGCTTTTGACGTCCGATACTCTGCGCATAATTTCTTTTAGCGTTTTATCGGTTGCATGCTCGTACGGAAAAACAACTTTGTCGTATTTTTTAAGTTCACCGAGCATATCGGGAAACGACATAACCGAATCGACAAGAGGACGAGTTCCTCTTCCACACTGCTGCGCGGCTTCCGTTATGATCTTATTCAATCTCTCGATTTTAACGCTATCGGGGCGACATTCGCAATTAGACGAAACGAACGGACGCAGTTTTTTTACTCCGAGTTCGGTACACTTTTGCGCCACAAGTTCGTTTTTATCGCCTTTCATAATCGCAAAATACAACGCTACCGAAACAGTCGGTTCACTATCGCACACCGTACTCGACATGACGTCGAGAATCGTTTCTTTTTTAGTTATCGATGTAATTACGCACGTGTAGTCAATGCCGTTATCGCAAACTATCACTCTATCTCCGACTCTCGAGCGAAGAGCGTATGCCAGGTGAGCGTGATCGTCGCCGCTAAGCACGCATTTACCGTTTTTAACGTTATCGGAAAAAATTTTTTTCATAAGCACTCAAACATCATTGCTTGCCACTCGCCGCGCTTTAACACGGTTACAGGCTTAAAATCTTTCGAAAAAGCCGCGTAAATTTCGTCCGCTCTCGCATTGATTATTCCGCTGATTATGATTTTTCCGCCGCTACTGCAAAGCGCACCGAGCATTTCTTTCAGTCTTAACAACAAATCTGCGGTCAGATTTGCAAGCACGACGTCGAATTTATGCGCTCCGACATCGAGATCTCCGGTGATTATCTCATATCCGCCGAATTTGTTCAGTTTCAGATTTTCACTCGTTGCCTTGGTCGCAAGAGGATCTATATCGTTGAACACGCAACTTTTCGCCCCGAGAGAAAGCGCGACGGCACCCAGTATTCCGCTACCGCATCCGACGTCCGCAACCGATTTACCTTTCAATACAAGCGATTGCATGAGTTCGATACACATGGAAGTCGTTTCGTGATTACCGGTTCCGAAAGCCATACCGGGCTCTATATAAACGGGGATTTCGTCACTCGCGGCATCGTATTTTTGCCATGCCGGCACTATCACGGTTTTTCCAACCTTAATCGGAGAATAATATTTGCGCCACTCGTTTTCCCAATCTTCCGAATTTATGTACGAGCGATTTACTTCCATCGCACCCATTTGAAAAACACTGTCGTTTTTCAATTGTTCAAGTACCGAATACAGCGGCGCGGCATCGAAATCCTCTGCAAAAAAGCCGCTTACGAGCGCTTTCCCGTCGCCGGGAGCAAGCAGTTGTTCGTCAACGTAATCCCAATTTTTATTTTCGCGTATCAGCACCAGCACGTCGTTTTTATCGACTATGCTGACTCCGTCGCTTCCGAAATCGTATAATACCGAAGAGACCAAATCGCTCCCTTCGGTAGTAGTCGTAACGGTTATTTGTTGCCATTTCATAGGTAATTTCTCCGTTAGTTTCCGGCGCGCTTATTGAAATCTTTGACTTTATCGTACTGATCGATTTTCATGTCGCTTGCCAGTTGTTGAATTTTTGCCTTTTGATCGCGCGAAAGTTTTTTCGGCATATCGACGATAAACGTCACATACATATCGCCGGTTCCGCGTCTTGTCGTAATACCATGTCCGCGAACGCGTACGGTCGTTCCTCCGACAATTCCTTCGGGAAGAGCGTAAGTAAACGTGCCGCCTTTAAGTTGCGGAATATTGACTTTTTCACCCAAAATCGCCTGCGTAAACGTTACGGGAAAGTCGAGGTACAAATCCATCCCTCTGCGCTTGAATATTTTGTGGGGCATAACGGTGATGTTCAGATACAAATCGCCGTTTTTACCCGACAAAACCTTTTCGCCTTCGCCCTGAACCGTCAGCGTCTGACCGGTTTCCACGCCTGCCGGAATGGTAACGCGAAGAGTTACGTTTCTGCGCTTAATTCCTTTTCCGTTGCAATCGGGACAATTTTCGTCGATAACCTTACCGCTTCCCCTGCAAGTCGAGCAAACGCGCTCGTTGGCGATTCTGCCGAACGGCGTATCCTGCACCGAACGAACCTTACCGCTTCCTCCGCAAGTGGGACAAGTGTGGAATTTGGTTCCGTCTTTTGCGCCGGTTCCTTTGCACGAAGCGCAGGTTTCGTTGCGCGTTACTTTTATTTCTTTTGAAACGCCGAAAGCCGCTTCTTCGAACGTCAACGTCAGATTCTGCTCGAGGTCTGCGCCCACGTTTTCGCGTTGCGCGCTTCTGCCGCCCGATCCGCCGCCGAACATATCGAAAATACTATCGAATATTCCGCCCGATCCGCCACCGAAACCGCCGAATCCTCCGAATCCGGAAAAATCGGCAGATCCTCCGCCCGACGCATTACCGAAGGGCGAAGGATTGTCGTAAGCGGCTCGCTTTTCTTTATTGCCGAGCGTATCGTAAGCCTCGCTTATCTCCTTGAACTTCTCCGCCGCTTCTTTATCGTCGGGATGAAGGTCGGGATGATATTGTCTGGCAAGTTTACGATAAGCCTGCTTGATTTCGTCCTCGGTTGCCGTTTTCGACACTCCGAGAACGTCGTAATAAGATTTAGCCATACTTCTCCGCTTTAATAGTTATTCGATTACACTTCTTCGGCATCGACTACGTTATCGCCGCCGTTGCCGTTATTTCCGTTGTTACCGCCGTTGGGATCCTGCGCTCCGCCTGCCTGCTGATAGAGTTTGGTAAACACTTCGTTGGAAACCTTCTGCAAATTATCGGTTGCAGCCTTTACCTCGTCGATATTCTCGCTCTTCATGGCTTCTTTGGCTTTGGTCATCTCGTCTTCGAGTTTAGCCTTATCTGCAGCGTCAACCTTTTCGCCGTTTTCTTTCAGGAATTTCTCGATCTGGAATACAAGCATGTCGATCTGATTTCTGGCGTCAACCAATTCCTTACGCTTATTATCGGCAGCGGCAAAACTTTCGGCGTCTTTAATAGCCTTGTCGATTTCGGCTTCGGACAAGTTGGAAGAAGCGGTTATGGTAACGCTCTGTTCCTTGCCGGTTCCTTTATCTTTAGCGGAAACGTGAACGATACCGTTTGCATCGATATCGAAAGTAACTTCGATCTGCGGAATTCCGCGAGGTGCAGGCGCAATGCCGCCGAGTTCGAAACGAGCAAGCGTTTTATTGTCGGCTGCCATAGGTCTTTCACCCTGCAGAACGTGAATGTCAACTGCCGGCTGATTATCTGCCGCGGTAGAGAAAATCTGCGATTTCTTGGTCGGGATAGTCGTATTTCTGTCGATAATCTTGGTGCAAACGCCGCCCATGGTTTCGATACCGAGCGAAAGCGGGGTTACGTCAAGCAGCAGAACGTCTTTAACTTCGCCGCCGAGCACGCCGCCCTGAATAGCCGCGCCGATTGCAACGCATTCGTCCGGGTTAATTCCTTTGAAGGGTTCTTTTCCGGCAACTTTTCTCACTGCGTCGACAACGCAGGGAACACGAGTGGAGCCGCCGACAAGGATAACCTTATCGATCTGCGCAGGCGTGAGTTGTGCGTCGGAAAGAGCGCGCTTGGTAAGCGATACGGTCTGTTCGACAAGGTCTGCGATAAGCGCTTCGAATTTTTGACGCGACAGGTCATAGTCCATGTGAAGCGGAGTTCCGTTTGCACCCATTGCGATAAACGGCAGGCTGATTTTGGTGTTGTTAAGCGTGGAAAGTTCAATCTTCGCTTTTTCTGCGGCTTCTTTAAGTCTCTGCTGAGCCATCTTGTCGCCGGACAGATCTACGCCGGTGTCTTTACGGAAGTTTTCGACGAGATAGTCCATGATGCGTTTATCGAAGTCGTCGCCGCCCAAACGGTTGTTACCTGCGGTTGCGATAACTTCCACGACGCCGTCGCCGATTTCCAGAATGGATATATCGAACGTGCCGCCGCCGAGGTCGTAAATGAATATTTTCTGATTTGCGCCGTTGGTTTTATCCAGACCGTACGCAAGAGCAGCCGCGGTAGGTTCGTTAATAATTCTCTTAACGTCGAGACCTGCGATTCTGCCGGCGTCTTTGGTCGCCTGACGCTGCGAGTCGGTGAAGTATGCAGGAACGGTGATAACCGCCTCGGTAACTTTTTCTCCGAGATAACTTTCTGCGTCCGCTTTAAGTTTAGAAAGAATCATAGCCGAAATTTCAGGTGCGGAATAATTCTTTCCGTCAATGTTTACTTTGTGATCGGAGCCCATTTCACGCTTAATGGAAATGACCGTTCTGTCGGGGTTTGCAACAGCCTGATGCTTTGCAACCTGTCCGACAAGACGTTCTCCGTCCTTTGCGAAACCTACGACCGAAGGAGTAGTTCTTGCGCCCTCGGAATTAGGTATAACCACGGGTTCGCCGCCTTCGAGAACGGCTACGCACGAGTTGGTAGTTCCTAAATCGATACCTATAATCTTACCCATAATATATAAACCTCCGAATTTTTTCTTGATTTTAGTTATTATATACAACCACGCGGGCGGGTCTTATGAGCCTGCCGCCGATAGTGTATCCTTTTTGAAATACCGAATGAATGGTTCCCGCCTGTTCGGGCTTTTCGCAAGGCATACGCATTATTGCCTCGTGAATCTTCGGGTCGAATTCACATTCGGTGTCCACTTCCTGCACTCCGAACGCCTTTAACAGCGCTTCGAGTTGCTGTTTTATCATTTCAACGCCGCTTTTAACCGACTGATCGCCGATCATTCCGATTGCCTGATTGACGACGTCCAGCATTGGAATGATTTTTTCAAGCACTTCCACTCTGCCGGCTTCGCGCTCTTTTGCAACAGATTCGTTAGTGCGCTTCCGATAATTATCGAAATCGGCACGCAGTCTAGTTGCAACCGCAGTCATATCGTCGGCGCGCTTTGCTTCTTCCTCGCTTTTCTTTTTGAGATCCGCAAGTTTATTGAGAAGTTCCGTCGTTTTGTCTTCGATTTCCTCTCCGACTACTTCCGGAATTTCGTCCTGCTCGATCTCTTCGTTCTTATTCTTGTTTTTGCTCATTTTCAAGCACCTCGTCGTCGCTATTCGCGACATCGTTATTGTTATCGTTTTTAATGATTTCGTCTTTTCCCGATGGTAATTCTTCGATCGCCTTTCCGATATAATCGAGAACGGAAACTACTTTTGCGTAATTCATTCGCATCGGGCCTATGACGCCGACGTTTCCGATATTGACGCCGCCGACAGAGTAACTCGCGCTGACCACCGCGCAATCGGGAACATCCGCACCGTTCTCGTCCTTACCTATTCTGATATTGAGCGATACGCCGCTGCCAGAATCGATAAGCGGAACGAGTTGATTTTTGGTTTCGAGCAATTCGAGCATCGTTTTTGCTTTATCGACCGACGAATACTCCGGTTGATTGAGAAGTTTCGTGCTGCCTTCAAGCACTACGTCGCAATTCATATCGCCGGACGCATAGTCGCGTATCAATTTATATATCACGTTGAACAAACGTTCGTACTCTTTGGTGATATTCCTGATCAATTTATCGGGCTTGTCGATTTCTTTAAGCGTATAGCCGCGGAAACATCCGGAAATAAACGCGCTCGCTTTCGTGAAATAGTCGTCCGACAGACCTTGTTCGAGTTCCACGAAACCGTCTTTTAAGACGCCCTGATCGGTTACGATTATCACAAGTGCGAGTTTATCGGCAAGTTTGACTATCTTAATGTTTTCTATCACCGCGTCTTTTATTCCGTGAGAAACCGCAACGCCGGTAAGGTCGGTTATCTCCGAAATAAGTTTTGCCGATTTTTTAAGAATATCGTCAATTTCGGTGATTTTTCCGGAAAAATACTGTTTGACCAGTTTCAGTTCCTTGGACGAAAGTTTTTTTCTCGGCATGAGTTTGTCGACATACAGGCGATAGGCTTCCGCCGTCGGCACTCTGCCTGCCGATGTATGCGGCTGAGCGAGATAGCCCATTTCTTCAAGTGCGGCAAGTTCGTTTCTTATCGTCGCGCTACTGAGTTCGGGCAAATTTTCGTCGCGGATTTCGGAGGACGAAATAGGCTCGCAACTAACGATATAGCGCTCGACTACTGCCTTTAATATTTTTTCTTTTCTTCCCGAAATTGCCATCCGAACATCTCCGATCGTCATCGACGAATTAGCGGTCAATCTCATCGAGCATTAGCACTCTTTTTGATTGACTGCTAAAAGTATATACCCGAATCGAAAGTTTGTCAAGCGTTTTTCGAAAAAAATTCAAAAATATTTTTTCGGCAAAATCAAGCGTTTTCGACAAACAAAAACCGCGTCGATTTTACACGCGGTGTTTCGTCATGATTATTTACCTGAAATTATCTCTGTACTTTTGCCGAACCGTTTTGAACAAGCGCTTCGACTTCGTCTTTCCCGCATAGCATATAATCGCCTTCGAGCGAATGAGCGAGCGTTGCGGCTGCGGTAGCGTATTCAACGGTGTGGAGCGCGCCGATTTCGTTTTTTAATCCGTGAATTATGCCTGCGGCAAACGCGTCGCCGGATCCCACTCTGTCCACGATATCGATACGATACTCGCGCGAGAATACTTCCTCGTTTTCGGTTGCGAGCATAGCCCTTAACGTGTTCACATCGGAAGAAATCGTTCTTCTCGCAGTAAGTGCGACCGCCTTAAAACCGTACGCTTTAATAAGTTCTCTTGCCATATAAGAGTTGCTTTCCGGAGAATATCCGTCGTTTTCGGGTGCCGGATAAGGTGATTTTACTCCTACGACTTCGGCAATCTGATTTTCGTTTGCAAGCAGAACGTCCACATACGGAAGTATTTTCTTTATCGTTTCGCCGGCTTGACTTTTAGTCCAAAGTTTGCTGCGGTAGTTAACGTCAAAAGAAACGGTTACGCCTCTTTCTTTTGCGATTTTCACCGCATTCATAAGCGACGCGAGTGCGTTTTCTCCGAGTGCGGCGGTTATGCCCGTTAAATGCAGCCAATCATAGTTATCGAATATTTTATTCCAGTCGTATTCGCCCGGCATAGACAAAGCGAAGGCACTGTTTTTGCGGTCGTAAATGACTTTCGAAGGACGGAATCCGGCTCCTTTTTCGAGATAGTATACACCCAGTCTGTCGCCGCCGCGAACGATATTATCGGTACAAACGCCGAATTTCGCCAACGAATTTACGGCAGACTGCCCTATTTCGTGACAAGGCATTTTGCTGACAAACGCAGATTTATTTCCCCATGCCGACAAAGCAACCGAAACGTTTGCCTCAGCACCTCCGAACGTAATACACCAATTATTGCACTGCGCAAAACGCTCGAATCCGGGCGGAGTCAACCGCATCATAAGTTCGCCGAAAGTTACAATTCCCTTCATATCAATTCTCCTCTCCGAAATATACGTTCCAAACCTTGCGCGCATCGCTTTTTATAACAGACAAATCGGACTTATTCATAACCCACGCGTCGCACTTCCCCGTCAAGAAATATTCAACATCCGCCTTAAGTCGGGAATACTCTTCCGTGTTCGGATCAAAAACAAAGCCTTCTTCGATTCCGTACACGGCAAGAATCAGATACGCTTCGAAATCGAAAAACGGATGTTTATCGAAAAAGTCGCCCAGCCCTTCGACGTTACTTAAAAACGCGCAGGCCGCCACGGTGAACGGACAGTCGACTATTTCATTGAAATACATTTTAAGATCCTCATACGACCAGCCGTCATTTATGCCGTCGTAATCGGGTATTGTTGTCGTTGCCAATCTTGATTCCATACCTATATAATACCACTATTGCGCGATTTCGTCAAGTTTTTGACGGCGATAGGCGTAATATATAATTTATACAATTGACTTTCCCGAATTTTCGGAGTATAATAAAACAAAAAAAACGGAGGCAGCATATGTTTCAGTTGACCGGCTCGCAAAGAGAACAGATAATCGCCGCGGTTCCCGACGATTTTTTCGAAAAATATCAAAACGCAGACAAAAGCGAAAAAATGTCGCTTGTTAAATCACTGAACGACTATCTCGACTTTCTTTCCGTTCTGCCCGATCGCAGCAAGATAATTTTCGATGCGCTCGGAGTAAATATCGACAAAGACTTCTACGACATAAAGTCCTGACACTGCTTTTCGGAACAACTCGCTTTTAACGAAAAACTTCGGATAAATTAAAGAACGATGCATCGATAAACGCACCGTTCTTTCTTTTTTCTCCGTTATTCAAATAACATTTACGAAGCAATTGCCTAAAATTTATTTACGATTTATTTCTGCGCGTGATCGACGCATCCTATTATCGTACCAAGTTTGCTGCCGCTTATTCCGGAACATTTTCCCGCATCGGTCGAAGTTATTTTGCCGTAATTTTCGCAATCGGCAATTTCCGTAGACGCGATTGCTCCGCCTACAATTCCTCCGACGTTATATTTCGCGCCGATGTTTGAATAGTTTACGCAGTTTTTGACCGTTAATTTATTTAAAACATGTCCGACGATGCCGCCCAAATCGTACGTACCGTTTTTGCAGGTAAATACAGCATGACATTCGGTAAAATACACGGATGAATTGTCGGCAACGCCAACCGCACCGCCGTTCCACATATGCGCATTTACTATTTTTCCGTAAACACGATTATTTATCGCAACGCCGTCGGGATTTCCGAGCGTTGAATTTTTAAGTTCGCCTACAAGTCCGCCGTTTCGGCAGCAATTCACCGTGAGCGACGAGAAAACTATCATTCCCGCTTCGGTATTTTTTTCGGAGCCGTTTACAAGTCCGTCGCATGTACCGCCGTTCAGATACCCTATAACGCCGCCGCTCCTGAAAAACACGTTTTGAATTGCTCCGAGGTTTGTGCAATCAGTGATGTTTGAATTCGATTCGCCCCAACCGACTACCCCGGCGATATATCCGCGCATAGTGTTGTTTAAATTGTCATCCGCACTTATAATGTCGCCGAAGTTATCGCATTCGGTCACCGTAGTCGCTTTGATATGAGCCGCTATTCCGCCCGCTATGAAAAGCATTTTTTCGCCGAAAACAGCACCTCTGTTTACGCAGTTATCTATAGTCGAGCCGCTTTCCGCATACGCACACACTCCCGCAATGCACTGATGATCCGTGTTTTTGCTCGGCAAAGCACCGCTGCATTCGACATCGCCGTCGTTTTCACACAAAGACAACTTACCTTCGGTCATATAAGAACATATTCCGGCAACATAGCGATTGCCTTTAACGTTTCCTTCGTTTTTACATCCGGTTATTTCGCCGCATTTGTTTACTCCGACAATTCCGCCGACGTATTGTTTTCCTCCGACCGAGCCGTAATTTTCGCAATCGACGATTTTCGTTCCTTTTGTTGCTTCGCCGACAATACCGCCCACTCGGCAGTCGTTTGAATTACAGAATATAGTTCCGTAGTTTTTGCATCCGGTAATAGTTCCTACGTTTCTTGCTGCAATACCGGCTTGTCGGGAAAACGCAGTTACGTTTGCATAGTTATTACAGTTTTCGATTCTTCCCGAATTATACGCAACGATCGCAGACGCTATCCACTTTTGTCCGTCGGTGACGTATATATCACCGCTTACGTTAAGATTTTTAATCGCTCCGCCGGGTGCAATTCCGCGAAACAGCGCAACAGCGCGTTCGTTGCGATAGAAACGCACGTTGACGGTTTTTCCGTTTCCGTCGAGTTCGCCCGCAAACAATTTTTCTTCGCCGTTAGCAAAGAATTCTCCGTTGTTTTCCACGCCCTGTTCGTTATAATTAAACTCGCCCGTTCCGATCGGATCGAACGACGGGTGCGTCAGATACACGTCGGAAGTGACTCTGACGTATTTTCCCGCATAATCGTTACCCGAATCGATTTGTTTTGCAAAATACAGCCAGTCGTCTGCATTTGCGAGAATATACGGATTCGCCAGACTGCCGTCGCCGTCGAGCGCGGACGATGCCGTAATTCCGTCGCTTACCGATTTATTGCGTACAAGCACGCTTTCGTTCTCGACGCACTCGATAACGGCGCTTCCGAACATATCGCCGAGTTTAAGCATGGGAACCGAATCGAAGTGGGAATAATCGGTGTTGTCCTTATCGTAAGTCAGACCCGCCGCGACGGTATCTATAAAATAATTCCTGTTAGTCGTGAGCGAATATTCTTTCTTGATGTCGTTTATGATTCGATAATTTGCCCAATGAGCGCTTATTCCGCCATCGATAAACGCAAGTCCTTTCTGCGTCGAATACGCCGCCATTTCTTCTCTTACGTCGCCTACAAACGAGTCATAGCGATTATAGTAAGTGTAATAATGATATGCGTCGCTTTCACCCTGCATCCACACGAACGCCTGAATTTCGGGAGCAAGACCCGACTTTTCCAATATTTTTATACTCTCCTTCACATACGCCGCCATCTTCGTATACTGAACGCCGATATTGGTGTTTTCACGCGCGGCAGCAGACGGAGAACACCACTCGTTAAAAATGCTCGTGCCGCCGTATGCGTATTTGATGATATACAGAGGATTTTCGGGATACGATTTATTCCACTTCTCGGCAATTCCGATTTCGGGACCGAACGCGCCGTCGGGATAAACCGTTTCGCTTTGCAAACCCACACCCTGTCCGAGTCTGACGTTTACGAAATTGTTGCCGGACGTGTTGTGTTTATACGCATCTTGCGCGCCCTCGTTATTATTGTAGCGGATAAACACATTGTCAAAGCCGTTTTTATATTCCGCATATTTTTCCGCGGACACGGAACTGCCTGCGTTTTTGAGATATTTCGAAACCGAATAACCCACGGCATTCGACTGACCGGACAGTATAACGACTTTTGTCGCTTCACGCAGTTGCTTATCTCCGCATCCATCGCAAACGTACGATTTCAGCCCGTTTTCATCAAGAGCCGATTTTTTAACGTATTCGTGAGGCTGTTTACTGTTTTCTATTTCGCGGATATATTCATAATTACATCTGGAACAAACCGCTTTCTGCGTTCCGTTTTTAACGCAGGTCGCCTTTTCGCAATCGGTAAATTCTCCATATGCGTGACCGAGCGCGGCAATAGTTTTTTTACCCGATTCGGCACCGCATACCGAGCATTTCTTATAATCGGAATATCCGTCATTCAGGCAAGTGGGTTGCTTTCCGCTTACGTTCGCAAAAGAATGTTCGACCGTAATTTCCTTTTTGTCTTTAGTCAAACCGCACTTCGTACAGCGCATATGTCTGTTATACCCGGGCTGCAAGCATGTTGCCGATTTTGCCGGGACATAGACATAATCGTGACTTGCCTTAATGACCGTTTTGCCAACGGTTAGTCCGCATTTAACGCACATTTCGTGTTCGGTATAACCGTTTTCCGTGCAAGAAGCCGCTTTCGCCTCGCATTTAATCATTTCGTGACCGCCCTTTATGACGGTTTTGTCTTTTTCGAAGCCGCAAACAAAGCATCTTTCATGAGCGGAATAGCCGTCCTCTGTGCAAGTAGCGTCCTTTGCCGTCACGGCGATAAACTTGTGACCGGCTTTTATAACCCGATAACCCGATATAAGGTTGCAATTATTGCATTTGAGATAGTCCGTGTAACCGTCCTCATAGCAAGTCGCTTCTTTTCCGAGTTTTCTAACAAAAACATGCTTTGCTTTTACGATGGTTTTCCCGGATTCGGTTCCGCATACCGAGCATTTAAAATATGACGAGTAACCGTCTTCCAAGCAAGTTGCTTCCTTGCCGGGGATAGTTTTATAACTGTGCGGTACAGTGTATAATTGCTTGTATCTTTCTTCACCGCACAGCGCGCACTTTTCGTATTCGCTGTTGCCGGGCTGTTGACAAGTCGCCGTTTTTGAAGGTTGACGAACAAACTCGTGACGTGCTTTTATGACAGTTTTACCTTTTTCGAAGCCGCAGATCGTACATGTTTCATGCGCCGTGTAACCGTCCTCGTGGCAAGTCGGCTTTTTTGCGGTAAAGGCAATAAATTCATGTCCACCAATAATAATCGTTTTGTTTCGCTCTGCTCCGCATCCGCTGCACTTTTCATACTCGGAATAGCCGTTTTCCGTACAGGTAGCGGCTTTGCTTTCGATTTTCACAAACGTGTGATGCGCGCGAATTATTTCTCTTCCGCTGATTTCTCCGCATACGGAACACTTTTCGTAATCGGTGTATCCGTCGCTGTCGCAAGTCGCGGTCTTGCCTGCTACATAAACATAATCGTGTTGTTTATAAAGCGAGGTTTTTCCTTCTTCCAAGCCGCACTTCGAACATTTTTTATAAGCGGTGTAACCTGCTTCCGTGCACGTTGCCTCTTTTCCGTCAAACGCAATAAACGAGTGCGTCGCTTTAATCACGACCTTGCCGTCTTCCGCGCCGCAGATCGAACATTTTTTATGCGCGGAATACCCGTCCGTGCAGCAAGTGACCGCTTTTGCCATGACTTCAGTAAATTCGTGACGAGCCATTATTTCCGTTTTATTTGCTTCCAAACCGCATAATTTGCATTTCTTATATGCAGAATAGCCGCTTCGGTCGCATGTCGGTGCCTTTGCTTCTATATATTCGTACTCGTGAGCGGCTTTTATCGTGGCGTAATTTTTCTTGTAGCCGCACACAGTACAGTTCTCATAAGCAGTATGCCCGTCTTTCTCGCACGAAGGCTTTTCTTCTTCCACTGAAACAAGGGTATGCCCTTTTGCCGGAATAACATTTCTACTGCCTTTTTGTTCTTTTCCGCAGTCCTCGCAGATCATAGCGGTATATCCGTCACGATCGCACGTTGCGTTTTCGATGACTTGTTTATATCGGCATTTGTCATTTTTGCATGCGGTAAAAATTCCGACCATGACCGTTAAAACAAGCAGCGATATAAGCATCAATCTTTTTTTCATCGTTCATCCTCCGTTATCTGTACAATTTTGCCTGTACGAACATTATAACGCTTGACAATAGTCTTTTCAATATGATATACTGCTTAAAAACGCAACTATTCTGCTATACCGAGGTAAATCTTATGTCGAAACTGCTTGTAACCGAAAAAAATTCGACGTTCTGGACTCAAATGGGAATAAGTTTTATGTCATCCTACTACATTCGCCACGGTAACTACTGTTATTGGGATGCGACCAAAGGAAAAAAACATTCCAGTTTGTTTCTGATCACGCAAGGTTCTGTAACTTTCAACATGCCGCTTTACAAGGTCGAAGCAAAGGCTGGCGACTATTTGTTTATGCCTGCGGAACTAAGGTACTATTCGGTATGGATCGGCAGTCCCAACGCGGAATTCTACAGCGTTGATTTTGACCTGAATAAAGTTTCGAACAGGCAATTCGACCGCTCGTACGATATAAGCATAATCGAATGTGTGGATAAAGAACGCGCTTTAAACGATCTTAAATTTATCTACTCGGTCAACAATATGCCGTCGGACGAGGTTACTCCCGCGCTCATGCTTAAAGCGTTATCGGTTTTCTACGCTCTGTTTGCCGACAGCCTGCCCGGAATCTCGGAAAGCACCGAGGACGATCTTCCGGAAAATCTTAAAAAAAGCGTTGACTACATCGAGCACCACTATAAAGAAGATTTCGGAGGAAAAGAAATCGCGGACGCAGGTTTTATCAGCGAATCGCGAATGTACCACCTTTTTTCGGAGCATTTCAAGTGTTCCCCCATCGAATATAAGAACAAACTGCGGATAAAAGACGCCGTGGAAATGCTTATTCAAACCGATAAATCGATTGAAACAATTGCTTACGAACTCGGGTTTGCCTCCTCGGCATACTTCAGAAGAGTTTTTCACTCAATAACCGGCTATTCTCCGCGCGTCTGCCGAACAAGCGCAAACAAACCCATTTTATAAAAAACGCCCGACCTTACGGAGCGGCTCTTCTTCCGCGCCAACAACTTTGGTGGACGGATTCTCCCCGATAATGTCACGCAGATATTCAAGGCACTTTCTGTCGCCTTTCAATGCGCCTGCCGTTACTTGCGCGCACCACATAGCGTAACCGTCGCCGTCGGTGGGCTTGTCCGTTACGGGATTGTTGAATTTGAACTGCTCTTTAAGAAGCAGTTTCATTGTTTCCCTGAGCGTTCTTTTCTCTTTGCGAGCCTTTACCGAAGCAATACCGCCCTTTGAGCCTCTTTCTCGTGCTACTTCTGTGCTTAGCGGCTGTCCTAACCATTCGGCTCTATACCGCTCCTTCGGCTCTGAATTTTTCTTTTTAGCCATAATCTCACTCCTTGAAATACAAAAAAGAGCAACCTCGTTTTGAGGTCACTCTTTCATTTGGTTTTTTGGTATATTAAAAGGAGCAAACGCTTTTGTCTGCTCCTTTATGGTTTTGTTAGTCTAATTTCTCCGTGAACGCATAAACGTCGTCGCTTCCTTTGTTTAATTGCTTGCACGCTCTTATTTCGGCGTCTACCACCGACCAAGCGCGCACCTCACAAAGAAACTCGTCCGTCTGAAAATCGTATACATAGTATGTTTTCATTTCTTGTTTCTCCTTAGTACATCAGTATCAGGCAATTCCCAACCGCTCCAACGCCGCCTATCATAAACGTTTTACGGTCAATTTCGCCTTTGTTAAACTCGTTTAAATTTGTCTGATAATCGCGGCGGATTTTTTTCTCTTCCGAATGTAAATAGTCATCCACTTCCTTTTCGGAAAGACTTTTCCACCCGCTCCAAAATTCTTTTTTCACTTCTTTATAAAATTCTTCGTAAGTAGGAGCAACCTCTTTCATTGTTTTTTACCTCCTATTTGGTCATCTCTTATTTTCTGCGCCGCAAAGTAGTCTTTACTCTCCGGCACTCTGTTTCTAAAATCTTCAAGCGATTCGTTCGTCGCTTTACCTGTATATTTGTAAAATACTACGGGTTCTTTTTTATATTCGGGTTTCCAGTCTGTGGGAGCATATTCTTCGTCGAAATGCGTCCACGAAACAGGCTCGAAGCCGTTTCCCGTGTAAAAATCGTGATTACCCGAAAAAGAATCGAGTTTAACTCCGCCGTTCTTTACCGCAAATTTCATCAACTGCCAGCCACGCAAACTGTCATTTTCGTTCTTGCAAACCGCCACTATATCTCCGTCGGGCGTTATAGCAACGGTGCTTCCGCCGGGAGTAGTGTATTTCTTCGCGTTCGGATGTTCTTCGTCAAACACTGCGCTATTCGGGGATGAAACTCTCCACGCTCGTTTTGGGTCTACCGTTGCTTTTGCTTCCGCCAGCGTTTTTACGAACGTGTCCGTGTCTACGCTTTTATATCCCGATTCGGCGGTGTCCTCCGAAGTGTTCTCGCTATGCTCTCCTAAGCCGTCCATATGCCCGCTTTTCTTCATTTCGGGCGTTTTTCCCGCTTCACCGAAAGCCTGCTTGATTGCTTCTTCCTGCGACTGTCCTTTCTTTATCGGAACGTGATTGCCCTTGACCGTTATCCAACGTTCTATTTCGTCGCTCTCGCCCATTCCGTCCATAAGTCCGGTCTTTTTGAACTCTTCCGCCATAATGCTTTCTCCATAACAAAAAAGCATTACCTTTGTATTTTAACACATATTTTTCTATGTGTCAATGGTAACGCTTATCTTTTCGCGACTTTTTTCTTTTTCCGTCGCTTTATATTTCTTCACGCTACCATTATAACACATATTTTCTCCAAAAAAACAACCGCTCTCGAAAAGAGAACGGTTGTTTGGTGGCTCATCCGGGAATCGAACCCGGGACACCATGATTAAAAGTCATGTGCTCTACCGGCTGAGCTAATGAACCACGAATATTGGCTGGGGTGGTAGGATTCGAACCTACGGGATGTTGGAGTCAGAGTCCAATGCCTTACCACTTGGCGACACCCCAATATAATATAAATTTGCAAGTGGCTGGGGTGGCAGGATTCGGACCTGCGAATGCGAAAGTCAAAGTCTCGTGCCTTACCGCTTGGCGACACCCCAACAAAAAAATTAATGGGGTGAGTAAAGAGAGTCGAACTCTTGACCTCCAGGGCCACAACCTGGCGCTCTAACCAACTGAGCTATACCCACCACGCATTTCTGCTGGTGCGCCAGAAGGGATTCGAACCCCTGACCCACGCCTTAGAAGGGCGTTGCTCTATCCAGCTGAGCTACTGGCGCATATAGTGGAGCGGGTGATGGGAATCGGACCCACGCAGCCAGCTTGGAAGGCTGGAACTCTACCATTGAGCTACACCCGCAGATATACGCCACACATGCCTTAAAATAATACCACAATAATTTGCATTTGTCAACGATTTTTACGCACTTATATAAATTATTTTTGGAAAAATCTTACCTTGCTCCTCTGTTATGACGCAATAGGACGCCTGAGAGAACCTCGGCTCCGCCAAACTGCCCGGATTTACGAGTGTTACGCCGTCATATTCCTCGATAAGCGCTTCGTGCGTATGCCCGAACAAAGCATAGTCGCAACCGGCTTCCTTTGCCGCGTAAGTAATATCGAGCAAATCTCTTTTAACTCCGTAACGATGTCCGTGCGCGATAAATAATTTATGACCGTGCCACTCAAACACTTCTTTATCTTCATAAGCCTTAATGCCGTCGCAGTTGCCGTTTACCGCTATTATCGGAACGGTGATTTCTTTTTTTAAAGGGTACAGATCGCCGGTGCAGTCGCCGAGAAAAATCAGATAGTCGGCGTCGTTTATTATCGGCAACAGATTTTTAAGTTTTTCGACTCTTCCGTGAGTATCCGAAATTACGATAAGATATTTCATATTTTCTCCGACAGAGCCTTAAACGCCCTCGAGCGGTGACTTACAGAATTTTTCTCTTCGAACGAAGCAAGTCCGAAACTCTTTTTCAGTTCTACGGAATAGAACAGCGGATCGTAGCCGAATCCGCCGTCGCCTTGCGGAGCATACAATATCTCTCCTTCCACTCTTCCCGGTGCCGTTACGGTGCGCTCTCCGTCGTAGTAAACGGCACAGCACACAAACGCAGCCTTTCGATCGGCTTTGTCTTCGAGATTTTGAAGAAGTTTAGCATTATTTGCGGCGTCGGAATGTTCTTCGCCGGCATACCGCGCGGAATACACTCCGGGCTCGCCTCCGAGCGAATACACTTCAAGTCCGCTGTCATCGCTGATAACGGGCATGCGAACGGCGTCGTAAACTGCTTTTGCTTTAATGATCGCGTTTTCCTCGAAGGTCGATCCGGTTTCCTCGGGGTCGATTTCGACATTGCAATCGGACAGCGACAGAACTTCGTACTTTCCGTCTAAAATGGCGCGTATTTCGTTTAATTTTCCTTTGTTATTCGATGCGAGAACGAGTTTTTTCATACCATATAGAATACAGCAAAAAAAAGAATAAGTCAACCGCTTTTACGCAGTCGACTTATTCCGCATCCGATATTTACAGCAGAATACAGATTACTCCGCCTTTGCCTTCGTTGATTATCCTGGAAAGCGTTCTTCGCATTTTCCTTTGCGCTTCGGGCGGCATATTCGCGAGTTTATCGTTTATTCCGTCGTTGACAAGCACGTTCATCGTCTTGCCGAACATTTCGGTTTTCCAGATTCCGAGTTCGTCGCCTTCGAAACTTTCGATCATCTTTTTAACTGTTTCTTCGCTTTGCTGCTCGGTTCCCATAATCGGACTTACCTCGGCGCTTACGTCCACTTCCATTATGTGAAGCGACGGCGCGCTCGCTTTTAATTTAACGCCGTATCTCGACCCCTGCCGCACTATCTCGGGCTGTTCGAGTTTCATTTCGTCGATAGACGGAGTTACGACGCCGTAACCGGTCTGCCGTACGCTTTCGAGCGCGTTTTTGATCTTGTCGTACTCGCGTTTTGCTCCGGCAAGTTCTTTTACATACGACATAAGCGCAAAATCGTCACTTATATCGTCGCCGCAAGTATCCGACAACGCGCGATAGAACAGACCTTCCTTTACCTTAACCGAATACGTTATTCTGCCGCTGCCGAGGTCGATATTATCGGCAGATGCGTTTTCGAAAAACGGACTTTCTTCGAACGCTTTTACGACCTTTTCCCAATCGGACATTTTGGTCATATTTTCACAGCACGACAGCACGCCCGAGCAAAGAGACGCGATTATCTCGTTATCGCGAGGCAGAGCGCGCACCCATTTGTTTACGTTGACGTTCACGTCGGACAGAGGGAATTCCATCAAAAGATTTTCGAGTATATGAAGAACGTCTTCTTCACCCATATTGAGAACGTCTATCGGCATAACCTTCGCCGAATATTTTTCGCTTAAATTTGCGGCGAGTTTTTGCGTTTCGCTCGAACCCGGCACGGATGAATTGAGAAGAACTATAAACGGTTTACCTAGCGCCGTGAGTTCGTTAACGACCCGCTCTTCCGCGGCAACGTAGTTTACGCGCGGAATTTCGGTGTCAATCGAACCGTCGGTGGTTACGACTATGCCGACGGTGGAATGTTGGCGAATAACCTTCTGAGTGCCTGTTTCGGCTGCTTTTTCGAACGGCATGGCTTCGTCCGACCACGGAGTTTTCACCATTCTCGGATTATTGTCCTCATCGACGTTACCGGTTGCGCCTTCTATAAGATACCCGACGCAATCGACAAGCCGAACTTTGACGTCCACGTTGTCGGACAATTTAAGTTCGACAGCCTGATTGGGAACGAATTTAGGCTGCGTCGTCATTATCGTTCTGCCGTTCGCGCTTTGAGGCAATTCGTCGCGAAGTCTGTTCATTTCGTCGTCGTCTTCCATTTTCGGTAAAACGGCGTTTTTCATAAAATTGGTTATGAACGTCGATTTACCGGCGCGCACCGGTCCGACCACTCCGATATATACGTCGCCGCCGGTGCGCTCGCGTATATCCCTGTAAATATCGTACTCTTCCATACAAAAATCCTCCACAATGATAGTACATTTTATGCGGAGGATTTCTTTTTATTCGCGTTACCGTTTATTTTGCGATTAAATTATTATGCCGCGAGAGCAATCTCGTCGTCCTTTTTATCGTCCTTTTTCGGCTTATCTTTTTTGCGTGAGAACAGGTTGATTTTATTTTCCGTGCCGAGCACGAGGCGTTCGATGTTTTTGCGGTGCATGCAGATTATAGCCACGAGAATCGCCAGCAGCGCAAAACCGCCTATATAATCGCCCGAAGCAAACTCACGCACGCTTTCGACTATCAGCGGAATACCGACTCCCACGAACGAACCTATAAATCCGATTTTCGTGATTATTATGACTATAAGCAAAAGCGCGAACGATATTACGCCTAAAAGCGGATTGAGAACAATGCAGATGCCGAGAGTACTCGCAACTCCTTTACCGCCTTTGAACCGATAATACACGGGAAAAATATGTCCGATTATAACGCCCAGTCCGCAAAGGCACGCGCCTATACGGCTTCCTTCGAATGAGAAACGTGTTCCGAGAACGTACCAGCCGAGAATAGCCGGTAGCGCACCTTTCAACGCGTCCATAAGTAATGTCAGAGCGCCCCACCAGAGTCCGACGCTGCGCACCATGTTCATGGCGCCAGGGTTACCGCTTCCGAGATTGCGTATATCGTAGCCGAGTATTTTACAAATGATGATTGCGTTGTTAATGCTGCCACCCAAATACGAAATCAGAATACAGCCGATATATAATGAAATCTGTACCAATATTGCCAACAAAGCCCTCACACCTCCTCTTTGCGATTGTTGAACGCGAGTTTTATCGGCGTTCCGGAAAAGTCGAAGGCGCGACGAAGTGCGTTTTCGAGGTATCTTTTGTAAGAAAAATGCACGAGAGCCGCGTCGTTTACGAAAAATACGAATTTCGGCGGACAAACGTCGGGTTGCGTAGCGTAGTATATTTTCAGTCGTCTTCCCGATCTTGCCGGCGGTTCGGTAGCCGAAACGGCGTCGCCGATAACGTCGTTCAGAGTACCCGTTGATATTCTTCTAGAAGCGTTTTCGTGGACTTTTTCGGCGAGCGGAATTATTTTATCCACTCTTAAACCGTTTTTTGCGGAAACGTAAAGCGAAACGTAATAATCCATGAAAGCGAACTGCTTTTTTATCTCGTTTTCGAATTTATTGACGGTATAAGCGTCCTTTTCGACGGCGTCCCATTTATTGACTACGATAATTCCGGGTTTGCCTTCTTCGACGACGTAACCGGCTATGCGCACGTCCTGATCGGATAGCGGAACGGTTGCGTCTATAACGGTTATCACGACGTCCGCACGCGAAATCGCCCACACGGAACGCATAACCGAATAATCTTCGACGGAATTATCTTCTATCGAACTTTTTTTTCTCATTCCGGCGGTATCGATGATTACGTATTTTTTACCGTTTATCTCGAACGGCGTATCGACGGCGTCACGCGTGGTTCCTGCCACGTCGCTGACTATTACGCGTTCTGAGCCGAGAATTTTATTTACAAGGCTGGATTTACCGACGTTGGGACGACCGACGAGCGCGATTTTAAGGCAACTGTCCTCGTCTTCCGCAACGTTTTTCGGAAAATGTCCGACGACTGCGTCGAGAGCGTCTCCCAGTCCTATTGCCTGCTCGCACGAAATGCCGAACGGTTCGCCCAGTCCGAGTCCGTAGAAATCATACAACTCTTCGGGCTTGTAATTATCCATTTTGTTGACTATGAGGACGACGGGCTTTCGGGACTGCCTGAGTATTTCGGCAACGTCGTAATCGGAGGAAATCAGTCCGTCTTTCGCGTCGGTCATGAACACGATGACGTCGGCTATTTCCATTGCCAGTTCCGCTTGCTTACGGATATGCCTGAACATGACGTCTTCGCTTTTAATTTCGATTCCGCCCGTATCGATCAGAGTAAAAGCACAGCCGCACCATTCGGCGTCTGCGTAGATTCTGTCGCGCGTTACACCCGGAGTATCCTTTACTATGGATATTCTTTTGCCGCACACTTTATTAAAAAAAGTCGATTTCCCGACGTTTGGTCGTCCGACTATTGCTACTATCGGTTTTTTCATAGATTTATTGTAACATAAAATTTCGTTTTTGTCTATTGAAAACGCAAAATAAAAGACAAGTTTCCTTGCCTTTTACCCGCTTTTATGCCATTATAAAACTTATTTATTCAAAAAATCGTCAAATTCATCCATATCGGCGTTATCTTCGCCTGCTTCCGCTGCCGAGTGCGACTGCATACGTTTAGTCGTTTTACCTTCGTAAGCGACGCTTGCGAGTATAACCGAGAACACGAGCGTAATGACCGAAGCGTCGAAAATCATGCTTCCGCCGAGCGTAAACACGGTGCTTATTCCGGTGAAATACACAATGAACTGTCCAATAATATTACCGAGCACGACGCCGCCTACGGAACCTGCCGCAGAAGAAATTCTGCTCTGACAGATGGCATACGATACCGCGCCGCCGAGAATACCGATCGTGCAGGACGCCAGTACGCTCATCCAGACGGACGAAAGCGGCATCCATACCGTAACCGCAACGGTTATTGCGGCAGTTGCCAGCATCGCCGTCGCCGTGCGAAGAAAAGTCATTCCGAAGCCAGCAAACACCGTAAGCACAACCGACAGCACGAGCGGCACGATAAAGCCGCCGATTCCGAGAGCGAACGCCGATCCGAAATAGATCATGGGTATAACTCCGCCCACTATATACGCTATCACGAATACGAGCGCAATCCAGGGCTCTATCTTCATGGACTTTACAACGTCGTTCAAAAGTCCGAAAAACATCATTACCGCTATCAAACCGAGCAGTACGTAACCAATTACCATTTAAAATTACCTCCGACCATATTATTTGCCGCCGAACGGAAATTTATACTCGTCGGAAATTTAATTGACGTTTTTCGGCTTATTTGCATTTTCGGACACAATCGGCACATCCTGTCGGACATGCGCAATGCTCGTTTTTGCTTTTAAGCGCGATTATAAACGAAACGAAAACGGCAACCGCGATAAGGCAGACCCCGGTCGCCAATCCTGCGTTACTTATAAAAAGTATTGCCGTATAACGGACGATCAAAGCGACGGCGTACGACACGACTAATTGTAAAACGACGCCGAACAAAGCCCATTTTACGCCCGTTTCGCGGATAAGCGCGGAAACGGTTGCAACGCACGGCACATAGAGCAGCGTATACACCATAAAAGTAAGCGCATCTATGGCGGCATACTCCCCCGTAAACAACGCGGACGCGCCGCCGAGTGATTCGACGACAGAGACGACCGCTTCTTTTGCTACGATTCCGTTCAGAAGCGCAGTGACTGCTTTCCACGAGCCGAATCCGAGCGGACGAAACAGCGGCGCAATGATTTTTCCGAGCGTCATCATAATGCTGTCGGACTGCGAGCCGTAGCCGCCGGTAAGCGAGAAATTCGATAATATCCAGGTTATTACGCTCAGCGCGAAGATGGTCGTTCCGACTTTTACGAGAAAGGTTTTAACGTTAACCAGCAGAATTTGCGCGATGCGTTCGACAGTCGGGAAGCGATAGGGCGGCATTTCCATTATAAAAGCAGGTTTTCCGCTTTTCAGTTTTTTGGTGCAGAGTTGCATTGTCGCCGCGAGAATTATCGCCACCGCCGCGCCGAGAACGTACAGCGCGAATATAACGAGAAAATTACCGTGAGCAAAATACGCAGACGCAATGGTCGTGTATACGGGGAGCCGAGCCGAACAACTCATAAACGGCGTTAAAATTGCCGTTTTTTTGCGCATTTTTTCGTCTTCGAGTCCGCGCGAAGTAAGCACAGCAGTCGCCGAGCAGCCGAAACCCATTAAAAGAGTAAAAACGCTTTTGCCGGACAATCCGATTTTTTCGAACAGCCCGTCGGTCATGAACGCGACGCGAGAAATATATCCGCTGTCCTCCATGACGGCGAGGAAAAAGAACAAAAGCGCGATTTGCGGCAAAAACACGAGTATTCCGCAAACTCCGCCTATTATGCCGTCGCATATAAGCCCCACTATCCACCCGGGACAATTGCGCTCGGTCAAAACGGAAAAAACGGGAACTTTTACACAGTTCTCGATAAAATCGCTTATATATCCGGACAAAAGCGGTCCGACCACTCCGAAGGTGAGGAAAAATACGAACAAAACCACCGCAAGAAAAAACGGCAGTGCAAGATATTTATTGAGAGCAAGCGCGTCGCCTGCTTTTTTGATTTTCTCGGAAACGTTGCCGTGCATTCTATGCTTAATGTCAGACAAAGGTTCGAATATTCCATCCGTGATTTTATCGATGTATTCGTACCTTGCCGAAACGAGCGCTCCGTGCAGATCACCCATCTTTGCGATTTCCGATTTCTGTCCGCTTGAGAGCGCGAGTTTTTTTATTATATACTCGTCATGCTCCATAACTTTGACGCAAGCGTAAAGCACGCCTATATCTGCCTTTTCGGCGTTTTTACCGATTATCCGAGCCAGCCTGTCAATCGGGAGCGAATTCAGGTATCCGAGCGGATTTTTTTCTTGTATTTTATTTTCGGGTGCGCACGCAGAAAGCACTTCGAACGCGCTTTTTCCTCTTTTCGCGCTTATCGATACAACCGGGACTTTCAAACGCTCGGACAGAAGTTTTTCGTTGAGTTTCAGTCCTCTCGCGTTTAATTCGTCGGTCATGTTTGCCGCAAGCACCACGTTCGCGCCTGCTTCGAGCAATTGAAGCGTCAGGTATAGATTTCTCGGTAAATTACCCGCATCGCAAACGTTAAGCACCGTAGAGCGTGCGTTTTTCAGTATTGCGTCGCGTGAAATCGCCTCTTCCGGAGAATAGACCGTAAGCGAATAAAGTCCAGGAAGATCGACGATTTTCAGGACTTTATCTTTGTATTTAATGTTTTTTGATTTTTCTTCAACAGTCACGCCGTGCCAGTTGCCGACGTGTTCGCCGGAGCGCGTAATTCTGTTGTATACGCTGGTTTTGCCGACGTTGGGATTGCCGACAAGAAAAATTTCGTCGCTGTTCACCATATCTCCCCGACGGTAACGTATTTTGCGACGAACGAACGGAGAGCAACGGAACAATTTCGCATATTGACGAGAACGGCACCGTGAAAGGGCGCACGTTTAACCACGGTTATTACGCTGTTTTCGGCAAAACCCATATCGTAAAGTCTGCGCCTTACGTTTCGGTCGCCGAGGACCGAAGTAATTCTGTAAGATTTACCGGCAATAGCGTCATCAAGCGTCATTTTTCGTTTTTAAGCCTCTCCTCGAATTGTTCGATGAACTGCATAAAAGTCGTTACGTCGCGGAATTGGCGATAAACCGACGCAAAGCGGATATATGCGACCTGATCGAGATTTTTAAGCCCTTCCATCACCATTTCTCCGATGGTAGCCGAAGGAATTTCCTGATCGAGCGTGTTATACGCCTTTTTCTCGATGTCTGCCACGAGAGCGTCGATGTCGCTCATCGCGACCGGGCGCTTTTCGCAAGACTTGATTATGCCGTTCTTGATTTTGTTCGCGTCAAAAGGTTCGCGCGTTCCGTCGTTTTTGATGACGAGTATGGGCGTATGCTCCACAACTTCGTATGTCGTGAATCTTTTTCCGCAGTTAAGACATTCGCGTCTGCGGCGAATCGTACTTCCGTCGGCAGACAGTCTTGAATCGATAACCTTACTTTCGAGAAATCCGCAATACATGCATTTCATGTCGTTTACCTCATCCTATAGCGCTTCTTTTGTTACATTATACCACATATTGCGCATAATGTCAAGATTATAGCGTTAAAAGGCTTTTCCTTTCCAGCGGAACCGACAGTCGAAGAGCATACATTTGTCGCAGCGATGATCGCAATCGGGAGCATCCTCGCATTTAAGGTCTGCTCCGCAAGCGGCAGGCGGCACTTCTTTCGGCTTTTGTTGCGGCTTGCAGCCCGCTACTTTATTGCCCTCTGGAGTTTCCCGAAGCGTTGCGATATTGACGATTATAACGTCCTCGCCGATAGAATCGATACAGCCGATCGGTATAAACACGTCCTGACATTTGGAAAAAACGCCTTTTTTACCGAACGGAGCGATTATACCCACAACCGTTTTAAGATCGCCGGACAGCACCATATCGCATACATGCCCGAGATTTTTACCGTTTCCGGCATCCACAACGCATTTACTTCTGATTTCCGAATAGGTCAATTCGTTCGTCGTTTTATTCATATTATACCTCAAAAGAATATATGCGCTCCGAAACTATTCGGTGCAAAAAATTTTTTCGGGGCGGTATAATTTTCGTTTTCGGGGTGAGAATAGTTGAGTACGGAGGTAAAAATGTCGGCAAGAATCAACATCTGCGGAATTGACACTTCCTCTCTTCCCAAACTCAGTCACGACCGGCAAATGGAACTGATGAAAAAAGCGCGCGAAGGCGATAAAGCCGCCCGCGATCAATTTATTATGGCTAATCTTCGACTGGTTCTAAGCGTAATACAACGGTTTTACGCCAAGAAAAACAACGCCGACGATTTGTTTCAGGTGGGTACGATCGGACTTATCAAAGCAATGGACAATTTCGATCAGACGCTGTCGCTTAAATTCTCAACCTACGCCGTTCCGATGATTATAGGCGAAATACGGCGTTACATGCGCGACAGTTCGCCGCTTCGCGTAAGCAGATCGCTGCGCGACACCGCTTATAAAGTCATTTCCGCGCGGCAACAAATGGAAGCGGAAAACGGCAAAGAAGCCACGCTTGCGGAAGTCGCCGCTGCAATCGGCATCGAAGAGTCACAGGCAAAAGACGCGCTCGACGCAATAAGCGACCCAGTTTCTCTGTTCGATCCCGTTTATCACGACGGCAACGAAACCGTTCTCATTATGGAGCAGATAAGCGATAAAAAACAAAACGACGAAAAATGGGTAAACAGCGTCACTCTGGGCGACGCGATTAAAAGACTCGACGAAAGAGAAAAGCGAATACTTATGATGCGTTTCTATCAGGGGAAAACCCAGGTGGAAGTTTCCGACGAAATAGGCATTTCGCAGGCACAAGTATCGAGGCTTGAAAAAAACGCTAAAAAATCGTTAAAAAAATATATAGAATAACATTAAGCCGCAAGGTTCCCTTTTTATCGGAATCCTGCGGCTATTTTAATATTTATCGTGCGATAGCAAATGCCTTTCCCGAAATTACAAGTCATTATATAGACTTCGAGATTTCTTTTTTAAGTCTGCCGATAATCTTTTTCTCCAATCTCGAAATATACGACTGCGAAATGCCGATATAGTCGGCGACCTCTTTCTGCGTTTTTTCTTCCGCGCCGCTCAAACCGAAACGCATGCTCATAATATCCCGTTCCCGTTTATCGAGTTTTTCGAGAGCCTGCCACAAAAGTTGCTTTTCAACCGAAGTTTCGAGATTTTTAGAAACCGTATCGGGATCGGTCCCGAGTACGTCGCTTATCAGAAGTTCGTTGCCTTCGTAATCGACGTTCAACGGCTCATCGAGCGAAACTTCGCTTTTTACGCGCATCATACGCCGCAAATACATAAGTATTTCGTTTTCTATGCATCGCGACGCGTACGTTGCGAGTTTTATGTTTTTCTCGGGATCGAAACTTCCCACCGCTTTAATCAATCCTATCGTTCCGACCGAAACGAGATCGTCCTGATCGAGCCCGGTGTTATCGAATTTTTTTGCTATATATACAACTAACCTGAGATTGTGAACGATCAGTTTTTCGCGAATCGCCGTATCGCCTTTTTTCAATTGATCGAGCGCGTTGCGTTCTTCCTCTTCGCCGAGCGGCTCTGGCAGACTTCCCTCTCCCGTAATATACCAGACGACGTTCTGCTCGCTTCCGAACAACTTTTTGAACCATGCCTTAATAAGTTCGATTATTTTCATTTTACACCTCCGAATATTGCCGGATGCACTATTGCTCCGTACTCGCTCTTACCGCCGAGATCGAAATCGCACAGACCGACCAAAAAATCGCTTTTTGACACAAAAGTGGTTCTTTGACCGACAAATTCTGCTTTATCGGGTCGATACAGTGCAATCATACGCTCGTTTCCGCCCACTCCGGCAAGCGTCATATACCCCGAAAAACACGTTTTACCCTTTTCTTTTATCGTTGCAGCGAGTTCTTCCGTACATCGCAGTAACATCACCGGTAACGTCGTTTTCGGGTCGTATAATCTGTTTCCGCTGTCGATTAAGCCTTTCGTTTTTATCTGCTTACCGCAAATATCGATAATCACGTCTACCGAATAATCTTCGGCAATTTTTTTGCGTTTAACCGCGACAATGCTTTTGCAAGTTATTTTATAAACCGCGTAGCCTGCAAATATCGCGACTCCGGGCGAAAAATTTATTCCGCCGCGCAATGCCTGATCGACGTTTCCGCAAACCGAGTACATAAGAAAAAACATAATTCCGCCGAACGCAGCGGTTACAAGCAGGAACACAGCCGCAGCAATCGGCTTGTTTTTGCCTGTATAGAGAATGACGCACATAACCGAATATAACGCGATTTTCACCGTGACCAACAGAAAATTATTTTCAATCAACGGATAGGCGAGTGCGACCGCCGTTCCGAACATCGCGGCAAAAATGCTTCGCCTTTTTTTAGCGAAAATTCCGCACAACTTATACGTCACCTGCGAAATCATGTAAGTCAGAGCAAAATTATCCGCTATTACATTTTCTATGTATACCGTCATTATGCCACAATAATAGCCTTCTTTTCGTGCGAAGTTTTTCAGTTTTTACTTTTTGCTTTATTCTTTTTCGGCTGTTTGCTGTTTAAAACAAACAACCGCCCGAAACATGGTTCCGGACGGCGTAAATTAAAAATTTATTATCTTTTCATTTTGTGCATCCACGAAGGCATATCGTCTTCTTCTACGGAAACGCGCGATCCGCGGGTCTGCGATTCGGGACGAGCCTGCGGCGCCTGCTGTGCGGGATAGCCGTTATTTGCGGGACGGCTCGAGGCGAAATTGGGATGCTGTTCGCCGAAACGCTGGTCAAACATCTTATTGTAACTCTCGTCGAACACGCTCGAAGCCGTGGGACGCTGCTGTCTTGCGGCAGGCTGAGGTTCGGGCTGAGCGGCTTGTCCGTCGAATCCGGTTGCGATCATGGTGACGATGATTTCGTCTTTCATAGACTCTCTGATGTCGGCGCCGAATATAATGTTGGCGTTGGGCTGAACGACTTCACGCACGAGAGAAGTCGCGCGGTTGATTTCGTTAAGAGTCATATCGGGCGAGCCCATGATATTGAGGATAATCTTGGATGCGCCTTCGATGGAAGTTTCGAGCAACGGGCTGAAAATAGCGCGCTTGACTGCTTCGAGCACTCTGTCGTCGCCGCTTCCCTTACCGATACCCATGTGAGCGACGCCGCTGTTGCGCATAACAGTGCAAACGTCGGCGAAGTCGAGGTTTATAAGTGCGGGAGTAACGATAAGGTCGCTAATTCCCTGAATGCCTTGACGCAGTACGTCGTCGGCAATCTTGAACGCTTCTTTAATCGGAACGTTGGGTGCGAATTCCATAAGTTTTTCGTTAGGGATTATAACGATGGTATCAACCACTTTTTTAAGGTTTTCGATACCGATATTCGCGTTAGTCATACGCGGTTTGCCTTCGAAAGCGAACGGCTTGGTAACAACCGCGATGGTAAGTTTGCCCATTTCCTTTGCAATGCTTGCGATAACCGGAGATGCGCCGGTACCCGTTCCGCCGCCCATACCTGCGGTGATAAAGACGAGGTCGGCATCCTTAATGGCTGCGGCAATTGCGTTTTTGCTCTCTTCTGCCGCTTTCTGACCTTTTTCGGGGTCTGCGCCGGCACCCTGACCTTTGGTGAATTTGTCGCCGATCTGAATTCTGGTTTCCGCTTCCGATAAACCGAGATCCTGAAGATCGGTGTTGATGGCAATGAATTTTGCGCTGTTGATTTTCGCGTCTATCATGCTGTTTACGGCGTTGTTTCCGGCTCCGCCTACGCCGACGACTTTGATTAAAGCCGGCATTAAAGTTCTGTCGAAAGTATTATCCATAACTGTTGTTACTCCTTATCTGTTTTTGATTTTGTTTATAATCTTGCTGAAAAAGTTTTCCTTTTCCGGCATTACGTTACTGAGTATCATATCCATAAGTCCCCATCCGGACGACTTATCGGGATAGCCCACCTGAGGCATGGGCGGTACGACTATTTCAACCGGGCGATTGAGCGTTGCGGACAACTCGTCCTTGACTCCGTGCATAAACGCTATTCCGCCGCCGGTGAGATATAACGGCGCATAATCGGGCATTTTCACCTGACAAGCGGATATGCACTTTGCAAGCGTTTTAGCAATGACTCCGATACGATAGCGCACGATTTCGTTGACCGTTTTCGCGGAGAACGAACGTATTTTGTCGCCCACCGTTATTTCGTACATTTCGTCGTCGTTTGCGTCGAGCGAAACGATTACCTTTTGTTTTAGCAGTTGTGCCTGCGAATAGGGAATTCCGAGTGCTTCGCACAAGTCTGCCTCGATATATCCTCCGCCCATCGAGAAACTCTTCATGTCCAGAAGTCCGTCGCCTTTTCCGAGGCAAAGCGTACTCGATATGTAGCCGACGTCGGCAAGCAAAACGCCTTCATCGCGTTTCTTTTCGGGGAAAAGCAGCATGTATTCCGCAAGAGCGCTTGCAACGTAATCGACGCCTTCAATTCCGAGATCGGTTATTATTCTGTCGAAAGTGCCGACAAACTTCTTCTCGGCAAATACGTTCGAAAGATACGCCGACAACTGCACTCCGTACTGTCCTACGGGCACCATGACTTTATTGGTGTTGTCTATCGTAAAATAGACCGGCTGAACGTTGATAACTTCGTATTCGTTGGAATATTCGGGGAAAGAACACGCTCCGTACAGCCTGTCCAAGTCTGCATCGAATATTCTGTGACGTTTGGAAAAACTGATGCTTGCTTCTTTGCACGCCACGATGCAGAACTCGCCGGGAACGCCGACGTACAGCGTTTTGATTTTGTCTCCTGACGACTGTTCGGCTGCGGAAACGGCGGTTGCGACAGCCGCAGGCAGTTTTTCTTTATTTATCCATTCACCGTCGGCATAGCCGTCGTATTTGCACTCGCCGATCCCTTTTATCTGAACGGTGTTGTTCGAACCGCGCTGCCCGATGTACACCGTGAGTTTGCTTGATCCTATATCCAATACAGCAACATTTTGCGTCATTACCGTAATAATCTCCTTTCAGATGCTATTAATATTTTATAGTTTTTCTCTCCGTTTGTCAATACCGCAAACGAAATTTCCGAAAAAAATCAATTTTGCGACTTTATTTCCGCATACTTGTCCTTCTCGGTCCAGGTTGCATGCACTCCGTCCTTGGCGTCGTAAACCGTTATAGTGCCTTTCGACTTGTGATCGAAATCGGTCTGATTGAGTACCGACACTGCAAAACGAACCTTTTCGAGAAGATGCATGCCGGGGTACTGAATCTCTATACACACGCCGGCAGCGGTTTTTACAAACAACTCGTTTTTATCTATCATCGACATGTCTACGAAATCAAACATTGCGACGATGTTATCCGACTTTCCTTCCGTGCGATGCAACGCCGACATAAATCCGGTCAAAATCGAGCATGCGTTCGAATCGGCGTCGAACAGCATATCGCCTGCTTCCGTCGAAAGCGGATTGCCGTCGAATAACAATTTTATTCGTTTTTCCGATTCGGGCAATGCGGACGTGCGCAGTATTTTTCCGTTATTGGAAACGTAAAGATATTTGTCCTCGTTCTGCACGACGAAATACTCTTTTATTTTAACGTAATTTATGTATACTCCGGACGGAAAAACACGTTCGACGTTTATGACCCAGACGTTCGGAAGTTTGCTTTCGACCTCTGCGATAACCTCTTTTTCCCGAACGAGGAATATGTTCGAGCCTTTCTTGAGTTTAACCTGCGACGCTTCCACCACCTGTTCGTTCAGTGTTGCGTCGTCGGCGTTATAGCAATATCCGACAACCGTTTTAACGGAAAAAAGCACGCTGCTCACCACGATGAGTATCGTCAAAAAACATAATATGAGGAAGAGAACCAATGTTTTTTTGCTTTTCATATTACACCTTAACATATATTATATCAGAAAACGCGCCGCAATGCAAGAGTTTTTTGACGATTGGTGCATTATTCTTGCAAACCGTCACATTTGCGGGAAATATCGGCTCCGAGCGATAATAATAGTTTTTCAATTTTGTAATATCCTCTGTCAACGTGCCTGATTCCGCGAATAATACTCTCTCCTTCCGCCCCGAGCGCGGCTACTATAAGCGCGGCTCCGCCCCTTAAATCTTCCGCCGTCATTTCCGCCGAACGAAGGCTTTGTTTGCCCCTGACAATCGCAACGCGGTCTTTTACGGTTATATCGGCACCGGTCTTTATCAGTTGACGAGTATATCTGTATCTGCTTTCGAACAGATTTTCGACCATTATTCCCGTTCCGCTAGCATAGCACAGCGTTGCAAGAAACAGTGGCTGCATGTCGGTCGGAAAGCCGGGAAAAGGCTGCGTTTCGGTTTTTCGAACCGCTTTCGGTCGGTCGGAAAACTCGAACACCGCCGCGTTTTCTTCGTGAGTTATCCGCGCGCCTGCCTGTCTGAATTTCGCTTCTACCGCTTTCATATCCCGTTCGCAATAGTTTTTGAGCGCAATTTTTCCGCCTCCGACGGCACATGCCGCCACCGCGGTTCCTGCCACGATTCTGTCGGGTAACGGTTTATAAATAACTTCTCCGAGTTTTTTAACGCCTTGCACGCATATCGTATCCGTTCCGCCGCCGTATACTTTTCCGCCGGCAACGTTTATGAAATTCGCAAGATCTCGCACTTCCGGCTCTTTCGCGGCGTTGCGGATAATCGTAGTCCCGTCGAGAAGCGCGCTTGCCATAACGAGATTTTCGGTCGCTCCGACGCTGGGAAAATCAAGACAGATTTCCCCTGACCGCATATTCGTTCCGTCACAGAATATCTTTCCGTTTTTCTCGCTTATTACCACGCCCAGTCTTTTCAATCCGTCAATATGTAAATCTATCGGTCGCAATCCGATTTCACAGCCGCCGGGATAGCAAAGACATGCGCATCCGAACGCGCCGAGAAGCGGACCGAGCAAAAACACCGACGAACGGATTTCGCTCGTGTATTTTTCTTCAAGCGGTTTCGGTTGGACATATCTGCAATCGATAAAAAGATCACCGCCGGCAAACTTAGCCGTACCGCCGAGAAATCCGATGATTTCCGCCATCTTTTTAACGTCGGCAAGCGGTTGGCAGTCTTTAATAATCACTTGCCCTTTTATCATGAGCGAAGCGGCGAGTATCGGCAGCACTGCGTTTTTTGCCGCAGGCAGCGATATTTCTCCACAAAGTTTTCTTTTCCCTTTAACCGTTATGTATTCCATAATTCACCTCAAAGTTGCCGATATACTCGTTCATAATATTAACAAAACGCTCGCTTTATTCCGAGCGCGAATAAAAACGCTCCGGACAAAAAGGTCAGATCTCCGAAAACTTTCGAGGGCTTCGCGGATATAGCGCCTAGATATAGAAATACGGCATGAAAAAACCCCATTAAAAGCGAACAAGGCAGAATATCGTCGTTCAGTGCCAGACACGCGACCGCCGCATCCGCACCGACAAATAAGCCGAGCGCGGTCAAATCGGTGTTTTTCGATTTGTTCTTCTTTTCTCTGCCGCCGAGCATATATTTTATTCCCGTAAAAGCCAGCAAAAGTCCGCCGGCAATATTGAGAATTTTTTCATGACCACCGAGGAACGAACGAAAAACGCCTGCCGTAAGACATGCGAAAAAAGTTATCAGTCCTGCGTAAAGCGCACCGAAAACGCCTGTTCTTTTACTCATTCCGTATGCGAATCCGGCAGCGTACGCATCGACGCTGACCGAAATCGCCGTAAATAATAAAACCATAGCGGCAGTTCCTTTTTTGTGGATTACTACATACTATGGTTTTTAACGTTTATTGTGTTACCGCGGCGAGGCGCGGTTTATTATTCGATTGACTTAAATTTTTCGATCAGGCGGAAAAATCGTTTGCTATTTTGGACAACTCTTTTTTAAGATCATCGATGGACTTCGCGAGTTCGTCTTTGCTTTTTAACGTTCCCTGTGCGTCCGGTTCTTTTTCGTTGAGCGAACGCAGTTCGAGTCCCGCTTTCACGTCGTCCATAGACGACATGACTTCGCCGACGGAAGAAAGCAGTTTTTCCACCTTTTCGTCCGTTGCGGAAACGACCGAAAGTTTTGCGTTCTGTTCTTTTAAGTTCACCATTTCTGCTTTAAGTCCGTCTACGTCCGAGCGAAGAGCGCACGTTTCGTCCAGAATAAGGTTGTTGTAACTTTCGTTTTTAACTTCTCCGTTCTGACTTACTTCCGCCATTCCGAGCGTAAACATCTGATCGCGCAGTTTTTCCACAGACAAGCAAAGAATGTTTTCGCTGCCGGTAAGAGCGTCTATTTTTTTGCAAAGCGAAGTTACGAGTTCGGAAAGTTCGCGTCTTTCCTCGGCTGCTTTACGAAACATTTCGTCGTTTTTTGCTTCGAGCGCGTTTATCTTTTTTTCGAGTGCGACTATTGCCGCCGTATTATCCGTTGAGGTTTCCGATGCGTTTACCGTTTTATTTTTGTTTTTATCCTTGTTTTTATCTTTCATGTTATCCTCCGAAGTACGGTTAAAATATGTTCTCGCGAAACAAAATCAGCGGTCTTCGCCGACTATTTCATTCGAAACGTAGTATCTGTAGCCTCTTTTGGTATAATAATAGGTCATATCGAACACATATACCAAAACGATGCTCACGGGTAACGAAATGATTATTCCTGCTCCGAAAGTGTATCTTGCGATGAAAAAGTTTATTCCGAGCAACAGAAAAGCCACTATGACGTACGTTCCGTAAATACGTCCCGGCTCGGAAAAATAGAACCTAAACGACATTCTTAGCGAACCGAATATACTGCGTCCGTCGGCTGCGATCGACGCGCCCCAACAAGCGGTTACGCAATGCGTAAACGTAAAATACACAACGAGAACGATGCACGCGATAAACGGAACGAACAGTCGTGCCGCCGAAAAAACAAGGGCTTTGGACGTGTAAAACACGATTACGATAACGACGACGTCGCCGAGTGCTTTAAGAAGAATGTTGCACATCGAAAAAAGAAAAGACGTGGAAAAACTCGAAATGTACAAGCCTACAAATCCGTAGTCGGCATTATCGCTCATGATTCCTCTTAATTTTTTGAGCATCGGAAGTTTCATCATTCCGTATATAAGACGACAAACGACTCCGATAAAAAGTATGACATACAACACCGTCAGGATGACGAGATCGTCACGAGTGCGCATAACTTCACCGATGCGTCTTATGCACTGCTCCGTTTGCTCGAACAATTCCGAACTATATCCGTTTATTACGAATTTGGTGATTACTTCGCCCACGCTTGCGGTTACGCCTTCTCCTTCGAGAAAACGATAGACGGGAATAAGCGCGAAAACGCTTACGCTTGCAAGCACGACGGTCGCCACCACGAGATAAATCATGACGGAATATACCATCGAAAATTTCGATGCGAATATTTTCAGCGAATTTTTAATCGGCACGACAATTCTCCTCCGTCAATACAGTTTTTTCAGGTCGACTCGTTCGATTTTCTGCTGAGTGAAAACCGATATAATCGAAAACAGAGTCAGATAGGTAACGGTAAACAGTGCCATAACGACATCGGCGACGGCAAGCACTATTCCGGGCGCGGACACTGCCATAAGTATATACGATACGATGATATTTAACACAAACGGCAATGAATAGGCAACGACAAGCGAACCTCTGTCGTTTTTTCCGCCCGCACGCAGTGCTTCGCTGACTGCGTCTTTAAAAGCGTAGCCGTACACCATCATCATCGACGACGTCATAATCGGGAACATTATAAAATAGATCACAAGCACATACGTCGCTATTCCGAGCACGGTTACGACTGCGATCAGACCGCCGTCCGGCTTTCCGACGGGTGCGAACATTTCGGATAAAAGCGAAACCACGCATGCAAACAGAGCCTTATAGGCAAGAAGCGACAAAAACGCAATCGCCACGGTGGGCATAACCGATTCGAGTCCGTGATTGACATTGCTCATCGGCATGCGAACCGACAGTTTGCCCGTTCGGAAATGCTTGTACACCATTGTGAGCAAAAAACTGCACGAAAAACTGACCATGACGAAAAACGCCGGCAGCACAACTATATAATACACCGGATACGATTGGAAAAGCATGCGAAAAACGCTTCCGATCGAAAGATTTTCCGTGTTTCCGTACTCGCGAATAAACGTAAGCGTACGCGATTGGCGGTAGAATATACCCACCAAAATCGCGCTCGGAAGCACCGGCAAAACCACTCTCGGAAAATGCCTGAACATATAGTATAAAACTTGCTTGATGTATTTCACACTTACAGTATACATTATCCCGAAAAAAAATGCAACGTTTTGCTTGACAAATTTAACGTAATATTTTATACTGTACCCGATACCGCTAGGGGTGCTTTCAATAGAGAAGGCTGAGATCGGAAGTCGTCTTTCGTGTCCCTTTGAACCTGTAAGTCAACACTTGCGTAGGGAAGCCGTTCGCGTTTTTACGACCGATTTTTATTGATTGCAAAAAAGGCAGTTCGCGTTTTCCGTGCGGGCTGCCTTTTCGGTTAATAAATTCGTGCGTATCAAAGGAGATTAATTAAAATGTTAAACAACATCGACCCCGAACAACTTGACCTCGTCAAAAAACTTTTGCAGCAGTATTATTTGTACGCAGCCATTGCGATAATAGTTCTGCTTATCGGCATCGGCACCGTCATCTATTTTCTGGCGCGCGAAAAATTCAAAAATTATCTGACGCTCGCATTCGGAATAGCACTCGGTTGCTCGCTTCTGATCGGCTTCTCGCTTACCTCGCTCGTAATCGCGAATTATTATTTGAACGATTACTTTAACCTTACATTCTGGCTGCTGCTCGGGCTTTTCGCACTCGTATTCGTCATTGCGGTTACCGCATACATACTTAAAGCGGTAAACAGCCCCGCTTTCAAGATTTTTATGCTGGTTTCGCTTGCCGTAATATTTGTATACTCCGCCGCTATCATGGCGTTTGCCCCGGTTTCCGACGAAATTTACACTCCACAGAATCCCGTTCTGTTCTATGCTTTAAGCATTGCGCTCATGGCAGCGATTGCCGTTTTCGCTCTTTTGGGAAAAGGCACGGTTATGAAATCCACAAAGGCTATTACCTACGCCGCCGCATGTATAGCCGTCGGATACGCGCTTTCGTATATTAAACTGTTCTCACTTCCGAAAGGCGGCTCCGTAACACTTGCGTCGCTTCTGCCTCTTATGCTGTATTCGTACATGTTCGGCACCAAAAACGGCGTTATAGCCGGTCTTATCTACGGTTTACTGCAATTCTTCCAGGAACCGTTCGCATGCCAGCCGATGCAGGTTTTCCTCGATTATCCGCTTGCGTTCGGAAGCATCGGTCTTGCCGGAATCATGCGCGGCAGAATCAAAAACATCATGCACGTCGAATTCGGCGTCGGCGCGGTAATTGCGTGCGTCATGAGATTCGCAAGCCATTATCTTTCGGGCTTATTCGTTTTCTACTCCGGCGCAGGCAATATGGCGCCCTGGCTGTACAGTATGGTGTATAACTCTTTCGTTTTCGTTGACGCGGCAATCGCGATAGCCGTCGGACTTATTCTGCTCGCAAGCAAATCTTTCCGTAAAATCGTTACCGGCGTTATCGAGCAGAATGACTCGCTCGCTACGGAAAAAGTTCAATCCGAAAACTAATATTTCCGATAATCGACGCTTTGGCGGCTTACGTTCAGAGCAATGCCTACAGCCGCGCAAAACGCCATAATCGAACTGCTGCCCGACGATATGAACGGCAGCGGCACGCCGGTGGGCGGAATACTTCCCGTAACCACGGCGATATTTATAAGAGTCTGAACGGCAATAACCGCCGCAACTCCCCCCGACAGCAGACATCCCTCTCTGTCGGGGGCTTTTTGCGCTATTGAGATAAGCCTCGCTATTAAAAACACATACGCAGCCATAACGCAGACACAGCCGACAAAACCCGTTTCTTCCGCTATTACGCTGAATATAAAATCGCTTTCGGCGAACGGCAAAAACAGATATTTCTGACGGGAATTGAACAGTCCCACGCCCAGCAGTCCGCCGCTTCCGATTGCGTACAACGACTGAATAAGTTGATACCCTTCTTCGAGCGGATTATCCCACGGATGCAAAAACGCAGTAAGTCGCTTCATTCTGTACGGTTCGGCTGCGATCAGGACGGGGACCGCCGCGGCAACAGGAATCGACAGAAAAGCAAAATGCGCGCGTTTCGCTCCGCCCAGAAACAACATAATAAGAGTAACAAGCGCAACGCACACGGTTATCGACATGTTCGGCTCGAGCATTATCAGAAAACACATTGCTCCGCCCACACCGAGAACGGGCAAAAGATACACGAATTTATGCATTTTATCGTGATATTTCGCCAGATACGCCGACGAGAAAATCACAAGCCCGAATTTCGCTATTTCGCTCGACTGAAGCGTGAAGAACGGAAATTTAATCCACCTTTTCGCTCCGTAGTTTTCCACTCCGATTCCGGGAACGAACACCAGCACAAGCAACAGAAAACTTACGCCAAGCACGACGTAACGCCACTTTATCCACTTATGATAGTCTATAAGCGACGTCGCGGTCATCGCAATCAAGCCCACCACGACGCCGAACAGTTGCTTGTACATGAAATACTTGTCGTCGCCGTACGTTTTCAGCGCGGAATAACTGCTTGCGGAATACACCATCATTACTCCGAACGCAAGAATAACCGTTATCGCGCCGTAAAGGACGAAATCGTATTTTCCTTTGCGGTAACAGTTGCCGCCGCCCATGTTGTTTTTATGCCAGCGCATTTACGCACTCGACAAATTTTTCGCCGCGTTCGGAATAGTTTTCGAACATGTCGAAACTCGCGCACGCAGGCGAGAACAAAACGTTTTTGCAGCCGCTTTTATACGCAATTTTGACCGCGGACGGCAAATCGTCGCACAAAACGACGTCGGAAAAACCGCCGAAGTAAGCGGCATCGCGGATTTTATAGCGAGTCTGCCCGATGAGAATAAGTTTATCGAATTTAACGCGAGAGGAAAACAGCGGCGAAAAATCGCAGTTTTTATCGCTTCCGCCTGCAATCAGACATACGCTTCCGCGCATTTCGCGCAGTGCGCTGACCGTTGCAGATACGTTCGTTCCTTTCGAATCGTCGTAAAAACGCACTCCTCCCGTTTCCCGAACGAGCGAAAGTCTGTGATTTTCGGGCGTAAACTTTTTAATGCCCGTCGTGATGTCGGTTGAAGTCGCTCCGAGCGCGCTTGCGGCAGCCGCAGCCGCCAGGAAATTTTCATAGTTATGTATTTCTGAAAACGGCAATTCGGTTGCGCCGATTAATCTTTCTCCGTTTACGAAAAAGTTTTCGCCGTCTTTATACGCGCCGTTGATTCTGCCGCGAACGCAAGTGAATACGGTTTTCGCTCGCGGACGAAAATCGGCAAGATATTTAACCGAAATGCTGTCCTGCGACAAAACGAGCGTATCGTTTTCGGTCATATTCTGCGCTATTTTCAGTTTTAACGCGGCGTATTTTTCCATACTGCCGTGGCGGTCGAGATGATCTTCTGCTATATTGGTGATTACCGCGACGTCCGGCTTTATAAGTTCGGTCGTTTCGAGTTGGAAACTGGAAACTTCGACAATCGCTATTTCGTAGCCTCCGAGTACGGCGACTTCGGAAAACGATTTTCCGATATTTCCACACAAAGCCACGCGATATTTTTCGCCCAGCATAAGCGCAACCATTTTTGCGACGGTTGTTTTGCCGTTAGTACCGGTAACCGCCAGAATTTTGCCCTTATTCAGCAGTCCGCCGAGTTCGATTTCGGATATAACCCGAACGCCTCGTTTTTTTGCCGCAGCAAACAGCGGATCGGACGCCGGAATACCGGGACTTACGACGACGAGAGAATAGTCGCCACCCGAAATTTCTTTTTCGTAGTCGCCTTCGACCGCCTTATAATCGGCTCCGATTTTCCCGAGAGCGAACGCCGCGCCTCTTCCGCTTATTCCCTTACCTGCGACAAGAATCTTTCCTTTTAACAATTGCGTCATAATACACCTCGCACACAAGGTATTTTATGCCGCTCGAAAACGAATAATGTCAGGAAAACACGGATATAAGGCAAACGAGCAAGCCGCCCGAGATAAGCGTTATCGCAACGTAAAAAGCAACTATTCTGTTTTCGTGAACGCCTTTCCGCTCGAAGTGATGATGAACAGGCGACATCAGAAACACGCGTTTTTTCGTACGTTTGAAATGCAGCACCTGAATAATGACCGAAAGCGCCGTAAACACATAAGTTATGCCTAAAATCGGCAGAACGAGCGTGGTTTTCGTGACTATCGAAAGTCCTGCAATCATTCCGCCGAGAGCGAGAGAGCCGGTGTCTCCCATAAAGATTTTCGCCGGATACGCATTGAAGCAGTTGAACGCTACAAGCGCGCCGATTACCGAACAAACGAAAACTTCGATATTGCCGATTTCTTCGTCGTTTGCAATCGTAACGCCCGTAACGCGCGTCGCCACGAGCAAAATCATAAGAAAACATATAAGATAATTCTTGGTTACGCCGCCGGCAAGACCGTCCAGTCCGTCGATAAGATTAACCGAATTGCTCGCCGCAAGGAATATAAGAACGTAATACGGAACGGCGAATATTCCGAGCGAAAACGAATTGAACGTCACCGGCAGAAACTGCTCGCTCCCGACAAGCGGACTGTTATACGCGAAAAGCGCGACGATTATCGCAACCGCTGTCTGAAACAATATTTTTTGCCACGCCGAAAGCCCTTTATTCTGCTTGAACCACACCTTTATAAAGTCGTCGAGAAAGCCGACGACTCCGTAGCCGAGCATAACCGCAAGCGATAACAAAGCAAGCGTTTTGTTTCCGCGAAACATAACGACGGCAACGGCGCACGAAGTCAGCGAAAACGCAACTCCACCCATGGTCGGCGTGCCGCTTTTGGACGCGTGGTTATCCACATACCCTAGAACGGTTTGCCGCAGTTTCATTTTTTTCGCAAGCCATACGACAAGAGGCGTCACTACGAGAGAAGCGATAAGAGAAACGAGAAAAGCAAGCGCGCAACGAAAAATCATTCTATCACCTTCTCGTCTATAAGACTGCGCACGAAGTCCTCGTCGCTGTACTCGTACTTAACTCCGCCGATTTCCTGATACTTTTCGCCGCCTTTACCGGCGATAAGCACCACTCCGTCGTCGCCGACACATTCGACGGCATAGCGAATAGCCTGTTTTCTGTCCGTTATGGCGATATAATTGTCGTTTTTTATTCCCGAAACCACGTCGCCGATTATCTTTTCGGGATTTTCGTACCGCGGATTATCGGACGTTACAACGCAGAAATCCGCGTTTTCCGAAGCGACTTTACCCATTTTCGGGCGTTTTCCAGCGTCGCGATTACCGCCGCACCCGAACACGACAACAAGTTTGCCGTCCGAACATTCCCTCAATGACGTTATTGCGTTTTTAAGGCTTTCTTCCGTGTGGGCAAAATCGATTACGACTTTTAATTTCGCTCCGCCTATAACGTTGAATCTGCCGTCAACCTGATTGATTTTTTTCAACCCTTTCGCAACGCTGTGATTGTCCGCACCCAACATTCTTGCGCTAAGAGCGGCGCACAAGGCGTTATACACGTTGAATTTCCCGGCAATCGGACAAGCGATGTCGAGAATATCGTCGCAAAGATTCATGACGAATCTTATTCCGCCGAGCGAATAACGCCTGTCGATGGCAAATGCGTCGGCGGGATTATCCGTGCCGTAAGTTTTCGAGCGGTTGTGATATTTTTTATATAAGTACCGACCGAACTCATCGTCCGCATTAAGAACGGCGCACTTGCACTTCTCTTTTTCGAATAAGAGTTCTTTCGCCGCCTTGTATTTTTCCTCGGTTTCGAAATAATCGAGATGATCGCGTCCCATATTGGTAAGCGCAGCCACGTCGAAAACAATGCCGTCCGTTTTTTTAAGAGCAAGCGCGTGAGCCGAAACTTCCATAACGACGTGCGTCACTCCATCGTCCTTCATTTTCGACAAAATGCGGAACAGCGTCGGCGGATCGGGTGTGGTCATATCGGTAACTTCCGCTCTTTCGTCGCCGATAAACGCGCCGAGCGTGCCTATTATTCCCGTTTTGAATCCTGCCGCTTCCAGTATGCTTTTTATCATATACGAAGTGGTCGTTTTCCCGTTCGTACCGGTTATTCCGACTATTTTCAACGAATTTTGCGGATTAGAGTAAAATCTTGCGCTCATTTGCGACAGCGCGTGACGATCGTCCTCGACCGTTACATGCGGAATCGAGCAAATCAAGTCTTTTTTCTTCGAAATAACGCATACTGCGCCGTTTTTTTCCGCCTCTTCAATAAAATCGTTACCGTCGTTTTTGCAGCCTTCGAGCGCAAAAAAAGCGCTTCTTTTTTTAACGTCTGACGCCTTTATTGCAAGCGACGTGACGTCGATTTCCCCGCAATCGGACGGACAATTATCAATCAGATTTTTAAGCAGCATATTCGCCTCCCTTGTTTCTACCGCAATAATACCACTATGCGGATATAAAAACAAGTCAAAAGCAAAATAACCGCTTTTACGACATAATGTTTTTCTACTCGGTCTTAATAAGCACGACGTCGCCTTTTCCGACTTTCGTTCCCGGAACTGGCAACGTGCTTATAACCTTTTCGCCTTCACCTGCGACTTCGACGTATGCGCCCGTTTTTTTAAGTTCTTCGAGCGCGTAATCCACCGACATATCGATTAAATTCGGCATGTCGGAATACTCCGAAACCTCATCCGTAACGCTTTTCGGGATACTTTCGTATTCGAATATTTTCGAAAAGATTCCCCCGACGTAAGGCGCGGCGACGATACTGCCGTAGTAAGCGCCGGCGGACGGCTCGTCTACGGTCATCAGAATAACGTATTCGGGACTATCTGCAGGCGCGAATCCGACGAACGACGAAACGTATTTTCCCTGCGCTATACTGCCGTTTTCGTACTTTTGAGCGGTACCCGTTTTTCCGCCTATGCGATATCCTTCGACCGCCGCCTTTCTTCCGCTGCCGTCGGCAACTACGTTTTCCAGCAGACGGCGCATTTTTTCGGACGTGCTTTCGCTTATCACGGTTTCGTCGGGAGAAGCGTATTCGAACACGGTTTTTCCGTCGTCGTACGCTATTTTTTCCACGAAATGCGGTTTGACCTTTTTTCCGCCGTTAACCGTTTCGCATACGCCCGAAATCATTTGCAGCGGCGTTATCGCGATCGCCTGACCGAATCCTATTCTGGCAAGGTCAACGTTTTTTACCTTATCCGCTTTCATCATAAGCCCCGGACTTTCGCCGAAAAAGTCTACGCCGGTTTTCGTTCCGAGTCCGAATCGATTCAGTCCGTCGTAAAGCTTGTTCGTTCCGAGCCGAAGCGCAAGTTCCATAAAAACGCAGTTACAACTGTTCTTTACGCCCTCGCTTAAATTCTGACTGCCGTGTCCGCGCGAACGCCAGCAGCGTATGCGCTGACCGTCCACCGTTTTGAATCCGGCGCAATAAAACGACGACGAATCGCCGACAACGCCGTTTTCGATCGCGATGGCGGTAGTGAAAATTTTGAACGTGGAACCGGGTTCGTATACGTCTACTATCATTTTGTTTTTGCTGTACGCGTTAAGTTTTTGTATATCGTCGCGCGGCAGATCGTCGAGCGAATAGGTCGGATATTGCGCCATTGCGACAATCGCTCCGTCGCCTGCTCGCATAACCGTCGCCGTCGCGCCTTTTGCCTGCCATTCCGTAGAGGCTGCCCGAACCGCTTGCTCGCAGAAACCTTGTATATTTACGTCGAGTGTGGTATACACGTTTGCGCCGCTTATCGGAGGGATATAAAAGCGTTCTCCGCCGCTTATCTGTCTGCCACCGTTATCCGACTGCACGAGTGCGCTTCCGTTTATTCCCTTTATGTACTTATCGTAATAACCTTCCAGTCCGTTTCGTCCGACGTTATCGGCGTCGGTAAAGCCGAGTACCTGCGCAAGATACTCGGGGTTGCCGTAATTTCTCTTGTAATCGGCAGTAAAATAAACGCCGTCAAGTCCGAGTAAAATGAGTTTTTTGCCGATTTCCACGCTTACGTTCTTTTTGACGGTAATCTCGCTTACGGCGCGCTTTTCGATTTTTTCTTTGAGTTTTGCGCCGTCGACGCCGAGTTCGTCACCGAGAACGTCGGCGACGCGATCGGGCTGCGTGACCGAGCCGGGACGAACGTATACCGTGTAAGTCGTTACGTTGTCGGCAATTTCGACGCCTTTCGAATCGTATATAACGCCTCTTTTTGCGGCAAGCGGCAAATCGCGGTACCACTGCTCCGCCGCTTTTACGGAATATTTACCGCTCTCTTTTATCTGAAGACAGGCAAGCCTTCCCGTCAGAAGCAAAAAGAAAAAGACTACCGTCGCTACCGCGCACAATAATCTTTTTCTTACAGTGATTAAACTACTATTACAATCCAATTAAATTTTTCAACCTCCGATGAGTCTGCTTATAAAATCACAGAACCGGTCGAAACCGTTG
>CAKQDN010000013.1 GCA_934229275.1 uncultured Clostridia bacterium
ATACTCGGGAACGACAGACTGATGATGGACATCGTGTCCGTTCCGAAAAGGTCCAGCCCCATGAGATTGGTTATCGTGATAAGCCCGGTCATCGCGAATAAGCACAGGAAAAAGTCCGCAACGCACATGACTACTTTGAACGCGTCCATTGGCAGGCATATTCTGATGAGCGCGAAAAAGCCTGTAAATACGGTGCCGCACACAAGAATCGTCGTGTATTCGCCGGTCGTAAGCGTCATCAGCGACGACCTGTTGACGAGGTAAATCGTCATGACCGTAAACACGAGTCCTATTCCGCAAGGAATGGCTTTTCTGAACACGTTCGACAAAAATTTACCGGAAATCAACCTGTCGTTGGGCTGCGTGGCAAGCACTATCGACGGCAGACCTATTATGAAAAATTCGAGGGCGAGCAGATTGCTCGTGTCGAAAAAGTAACTGCCTTCGCTTACTCCCGCAAGCGACAGAACGACCGCTATTATCGACAGCACTATGGACATGAACGTTTTCATAAGGTACAGCGCGGACGAATTCTGTACGTTGTTCACGACTCTTCTTCCTTCGCGGACGACGAGCGGCAGTGCGGAAAAAGACGAGTCGGTCAGCAGCAGATGGCATACGTTTTTTGCTGCGTCCGAGCCGGTACCCATTGCTATAGCGCAATCGGCTTCATGCATTGCGAGAATATCGTTTACGCCGTCGCCGGTCATCGCGACGTTGTCGCCGTTTCTTTTGAGTGCTTTTACGAGAATACATTTTTGCTCGGGGCTTACTCGTCCGAACACGGTGTATTTCGCGGCGGCTTCTTCCACTTGCTGCGAACTTAGTCCGTCGAGCGAGATGTATCTGTCGGCATCCTCCACGCCCACTCTTTTCGCGACTTCCGCAACGGTGACGGGGTTGTCGCCGCTTATGATTTTTACGCGGACGCCGTTGTTTTTGAACCATTCGATTATTTCTGGCGCCTCGGGACGGATATGGTCCTCGATCGCGATAAGGCAGACGGGCGTCGGTTTTTCGGGAACCGCGTGGTCTTTTATCTCTATGTCGGAGTGAGCAAGCATGATGACGCGCATACCGTTGCGCGCGTACTCGCTCATCTTTTCTTCTATCTTTGCCGGCAACTTTTTCATTACGAATTCGGGCGCGCCGAGAACGAACGTGCCGTTATCGCCGAAGGTGACCGCGGAAAGTTTTTTCTGCGACGAGAAAGGAACGACGGCAGTGGCGTTAAGCCGTTTCGAATAGCCGAATTTGTCAAGTAGCGCAATAGCCGTCATGTTGTTGTCGCCGGTTGCCACCAGCATGCTTCCGATAATTTCGTCCAACGAGAAAGGAAACTCGGTTTTGCCGCAGTCGTGCACTTCCGCAACGCGCATAGTGCCGTCGGTTATCGTACCGGTTTTATCCAGGCACAGGACGTTTACTCTCGCAAGCATTTCGATACAGTACAGGTCTTTAACCACGATTTTGCGGCGCGACAGACGAATAACGCTCTGATACAACGCGACCGAGGTTAAAAGGAACATGCCCGAGGGAATCATGCCGATTATCGAGCCGCCCACGCCCTGAATCACTTCGTCGAGCGCGCCTATTCCCTGATTGTTTATGCCGGTCATCAGCATAATGATAGCGATCGGGACTATAAAGCAGGTTACCGCTTTTATTACGCCGGTAACCGACGCGCGCATTTCGCTTTTCGGTTTTTTATAGCGGCGCGCGTACGACGAAAGTTTTTCGACGTAGTTGTCCGCTCCCACTTTGTCGACGCGAGCAACGCACGTTCCGCCCACGACGAAACTGCCCGAAAACAACTGCATGCCCGCTTTTTTGATGACGGGGTCGCTCTCGCCGGTGAGCAACGATTCGTTTACTTCCACTTCGCCCGACAGAATTATGCTGTCCGAGCATATCTGCTTGCCGGTTTCGTACAGAATGACGTCGTCGAGCACCACTTCGGCTGTCGGGACGCTTATCTTCTGACCGCCTCGTATTACCTGCGCGGTGGCGGCGGTTACGAGTTTAAGCCGATCGGTGGCGCGCTTGGACTTGATTTCCTGAACGATTCCCAGCAACACGTTTATAAGCACGATTGCCATGAAGAACAGTTTGCTCAGTTCTTTCGGTTCTTTTATAACCACGAGCATGGCGATGAACACGCCGAAAGTCAACATGTTGAAGAACGTGAATATGTTGTTGAACAGAATGGAGCCGTACGTTTTGCCGCTGTTGTTTTTTATCGTGTTTACCGCTCCGCACTCGATTCGCTCGGCGACCTGCTCGTCGCTTAAACCCTGTTCGGGGTCGGGCTGATAACGCGTTACCGCTTTTTGCGGATAGCCGTTTTTAAGGCGTTTTTTGCGGTCTTTTTTCTTTTCGAACGCGACAATATCGTCGCTGATGTCGTGGTGGTGACCGCCGGTTTTTTCGTCGTGCGACTTAGCGGAGTCCTCGGTTCCCGATTTTTTCGCAACCGAAACGGGAGCGCCTTTTTTCGCTCCGGGAACGCGCTCTTTCGCGTCTCTTTTCGCCGATTGTTTTTTATTCGCTTTGTCGGCGTTTTTATCGGCGCTTTGCTTTGAATTCTCTTTTTTATCGCTTAAAGCCATTCTTTTCTCCACAAATACGGTCGGTGCGAGCGGACTTGCCGCTTTCTGTTTAGCGTCTGACGTTTACTTTATTATACCACACGCCTGCCGAGCAGTCAAATATTTAGCCGCAAATAGCCTCGTTTACGATTATTTTCTGCACAAATATTTTATTTTTTCTTTGCGAACGGGCGGAAAAACCACAGTACAGCCATAAATTCGAGCGGTGCGCCGAGTACGAACAAAAGCGCCATGTTCGGAACGAACGACAGCGATAGATACAGCGACAGAATGGTTGTCCACACGAGCGCGGACACGCTTAAAAACAGCAGGACGTTTCTCTTCCAGATCGCGGTGAATACGGTAAGCACGATGAACGACACTGGAAGCGCGTAGATATACGCCAGCCAGCCGTAAGCGAAATCGGGCACCGCAATCGACAGTATTACGCTCGTAAGCGTCGCGACCAGCCACACTATCGCGACAGAAAGACAGGAAATGACTATGCGCGTCGCACGGACGGGCGGAGCCTTTCTCGGCTTCTGCTCTTCGGACACGAAATCGTTGAGCGTAACGCCGAATATTTCCGCCATGTCGCACAACACCGCTACGTCCGGTATTCCGTCACCGCGTTCCCACTTCGAAACCGCCTTATCCGAATAGTTGAGTTTTTCGGCAAGTTCCGCCTGAGTAAGTCCGCTGTGCTTTCTGAACGCCAGTATGTTTGTTGCTATAAGATTTTTCAATTTTTCTGAATCCATACTCAAATAATAGCACAAAATGCGGGAAAAGTCAACGTTTTTTGCATACTCTACCATCGGTAGAGTGCCGAATTTTATTCCACTACGCTCTTTTTGTCGGATAGAACGCCGGTTTTCAAGCGTAGAAACCGAAAATCGCGAAATAGGTTTATTTTTCCAACGCAACCGAGTATAATGCAATTGAAAATCGAAGCCGCCGGGAAAAGCATTTCGGGCGCAAGGAGAACGATATGGAAAACTGCAAAACTATTGACGGCAAACTCATCGCCTTTCCGCACGGCGCCGACGAGGTAAACCCCGCTCGCGACAAGAAAGAAAAGAATAAAGCAGCAAAGGCGAACAAACTCTCGCCCGAACGGAAGGCGGAGAAACAACGAATCAGAAAAGAAAAATTCGCGAGGTTCATGAAAATCGCGGCTATGGTCGTGCGCTACGTTACCGTTCCTCCGATTATGGCAGCCGCGCTTATTCTTACCGTGTATTTTTCGAACGCGGCGTATATCGGCGGCGCCAAAGACCTTTTCGCGGCGCTCGGCTTTTTGTGCGTCATGCCGCTGCTGTCCTACCCCGTTCACGCATTCGTGCCGGCTCTTAAAAAGCGCGGAAGAAAATGCCAGCGCAATCTCGCGATCGTGTTTTCGGTGTTCGGATACGCCTGCGGACTTGTTCACGCATTTGCATTTCACGCGGCGGCGCAACTTTCGGCACTTTACTTAACCTACGCTATCTCGGGCGCGATAATCGCAATATGTTCGTTCGTCTTTAAGTTCAAGGCGAGCGGACACGCAAGCGGAGTCGCCGGACCTGTTGCCGCGCTCACGCTTATGATAAGCCCGTACTATGCGTTCGGAATAATCGTGCTTGTCGCGTGCGCAATTTCGAGCGTGTACGTTAAACGCCACACGGTGGTCGAGTTTATCGCAGGAGCCGCGTTTACCGTCGCCGCTCTCGTATTCTCGATGGCGGTATTCGGAGTACTGTAAAAAACAAAAAGAAAAAACGGGAGCCTGCTCTTATTGCAGACTTCCGTTTTTTAGGTTCGTTTTGAAATCGACTTTACGAAAAATTATTTAACGGATACAAAATCGGGTTTGTATTCGGCGGTAGTTTTCCATTCGACGCTGAGTTGTGTGCCGTTTAACGTATTTCCGGACACATTAAAAGTTGCCCCTTCTTTCATTGTAATCTGACTGGGTTTGAAGAACGCAAGCAATGCGGTCGCATTCGTAACGGTATTTCCGCTTACCACGACATTACCGAGCGTAGATACGTTAGTTATAGTAGAAAACATAACAGCAACGTTTTTCGGCTTACTTACATCATCGGCAGAATTGGACAGGCTCATATCGAACTTATTGTCGGTGATAGTCACATTGGCTCCGGTTACAGTCTGTTCAACGACTTTAATCGGGCGGGAAGCCTTGAAAGTGCAATTCTTAACCGTCACATCGCAAGTTCTGATGTTGCAGAACCACAAAGGATTGGAGTCATTTGCAGATACTTTGTTTTCATAGGCGTTGAATGTGCAACCGTCCAAAGTGATACTGTCTGCACCAAAGCCGCCGTTCTGAATCCATATACCGTTAAACGTGCTATGGTCGAACAAAACGGTTTTTACGGTACGATTATATGAAGCACCGCCGAGATTTCTGCCGTCAGACCAACCGGTCTGCATACGAAAATATCCGTTTACGGTAAATTCGTCTGTGAAAATAACATTAGACGCATCGGGGATACTTAAAGTGAGGCAACGAGGATCGTTTCCGTCCCCTTTATTATTCAAACCGCCTTCTTTGTTGTCATTAACGGAACCGCTGATATAAAGATTGATGCCGGATTTGTTGGAACTGTAGATAGTATCTTTATCTCTGACCATATATACTTTGCGACCGTCTGCAAGAATTTCTCCTACGACGTGGTTAGTATCTTTGTCCCAAGTCCAAATGTCGCAAATATCTTTGTTACCGATAGTAACATTACCGTCTTTAAGCGAAACGTTACCGATGCTCAGATACACGTTTTTAATGCCCTCGGGAATTTCGGTGAGCGCGTTGAACTGTTCGAGCGTGTAATACGCGGTGTCGTTTGCGACTTCGGCATTGCCCTGAATTGCCTCTACGATAAAAGCGATTTTGCACTTTTTGTTCTGATAATCGTTTACCGAGCCTGCAGGAAGTTCTATTTTGCAGTTAAGCACTTCGTCGTCGCTGTTTACAGCCAATTCTTTCCATTGCGAGATTCCCATACCGTTATAGTCGCCGATTTCCATATCGAGCGCACCGTACAAGCCGTTATCCTCGCGGACGATAACTCTCGTTCTGTACAGGACTTTAACGGTGCTGCCGTTGTGAACGGTGATTTTGAACGTCACTTTGTCGCCGGGCGTAACGTTTTCAAGCGTTATCTCGTTACCGTTCTGAGTTGCAGCTCCTCCGTTTACAAATCCGGGAACGTACTTGTCGTCGACGACCACTCCTTCGGTCGTGATCTTCTCGGGCGACGTTGCATCGAATTCGCTTACGGTCGCGGTAACTTTTACGGTTGCGGTGCCGATTGCAATGTTAACGTTTGATTCGCTGGTGAAAATTGCGAACGTTGCGCCGGCGATAAGACTGATGCAGAGTGCGATACTCATTACCGCGCCGAGAAAAGTCTTGCTTTTTAGCAGTTTTTTCATTGTTTTTACTCTCCTTTTATTATTTTTCGGACATGTACCGACTTATAATTTGTTCATAAAATAATCTATTCGGTGAACAATTTTTTTTGAATTTTGCCGTGTGAACGTAATTTTAATAATTTTTTCAAATACACGCTAAAAACGATTGACAAGATTTTCCTATTAGTGTATAATACGAAGCGGAATGTGTTCACCGAATAGATTATTCGATGAACATTTTTTTAGTCTTAAAAATCGATATTTCATTAAAAAAAGACTTACCGCCTTTAAAGCGATAAGCCTTTGTGTTTTTATTTTACGATTATCTTGCGACGACTGCGGCGAGGTCGTACAGTTCCTTGTTGAACGTACGCTTCATGCTGATGCCTTCGATGATGTCGATGTCGTAGATTTTGTTGTTTTTGATACCGATTATGCGGTTGCCGATTCCGTTTTTAAGCAGATTGACCGCATACGCGCCCATGGTCGTACCGAGATAGCGGTCTTCCGCCGTCGGAGAACCTCCGCGCTGCAAGTGACCGAGCACGGACGACTTGATGTCGAGTTCGGGGAAATGCTCTTTAAGCAGTTTTTCGTAGTCGGCAGCGTGACCGGCGCCTTCTGCAAGCACGACGATGCCGCTTCTCTTGCCGCTGGAACGATATTCGCCCAGTTTTTCGACGACTTCTTTATCGGTCATGGGTATTTCGGGAACGATGATGACTTCCGCTCCGCCGCCGATACCCGAATAGAGGGCGAGGTCGCCGCAGCGACGTCCCATAACTTCGACTATCGAAATACGCTCGTGCGAGGACATCGTGTCGCGAATGTTGTTGATTGCGTGCAGAATGGTGTTGCATGCGGTGTCGAATCCGAGCGTAAAGTCGGTGTAGGGAAGGTCGTTATCGATGGTGCCGGGAATTCCGACCGTGGGAAAGCCCTGTTCGCTGAGCACTTTCGCGCCCATGAACGAGCCGTCGCCGCCGATGACGATAAGTCCTTCGATTCCTGCTTTTCTCAGATTTTTAATACCCTGCTGCTGACCTTCCTTGGTTTTGAATTCGGGGCAGCGCGCAGTAAGAAGAATGGTTCCGCCTCTCTGAATGATGTCGGAAACGCTCCGCAGTCCCATGGGGACAAACTGTTCTTTTAAAAGTCCTTCGTAGCCTCTTTCGATTCCTACTACTTCCATGCCGTTTACGATTCCGGCGCGTACGACCGCACGGATAGCGGCATTCATTCCGGGCGCGTCGCCGCCACTGGTAAGTACTCCGATTTTTTTCATTTTCTTTTGCCTCTTTATTTTTATCTACTCATGGTATTATAACAGATATCTTTCAAAAAATCTACTGATTTCAAGCATTATTCTGCAATTTTTATATTTCCGTCACCGACTATGGCGTAAGTTTCCAGCAAAAGCGAGTTATTTACGTTCACTTTCAGCCCGAGCGGATATAATTTGTTGTCGTCGGTGTTCTTTACGAACGTGTCGTCGCTGCCGGGATAGGCTTTAAGCACTTCCTGCAATTTGTCGAAATCGCCCTGATCGCAACGCTCGAACGACATGTAAAAGCAGATTTTCTTCGCCTTGGTTTTTACTTCCGCTTTGTTCCACGGCTCTATCGAATCCGCCATAAGCGTGTAGCCGTTTTCGCTGCCGCGCAACTTGCCTTTAACCGTTACCATGCTTTCGGGCTGGAACACGGTTTTCAATTTCTTGTACTTGAACCCGGTTATCATGACGTCCACGGTGCCGTACAAATCTTCCAGTTTGCCCAGTCCGAACTCGGTGCCTTTTTTGCTTAACTTTCTGCCTGCTTCGACCAGCATGCCGCCCATGGTGACCACTCTGTTCTCGTCGACGTCGGGCGCGTCGCTGCCGCCGACTTCGCCTTCTTCGTCCGCTCCGTCGCCATCCTCCTCTTTTACGAGCATGGACGTATTGAAGTCGTATTTTTTAAGGTGTTCGGCGTATTCGTCGAGCGGATGACCGGTAAGGTACACGCCGGCGACCGTCTTTTCCATTTTGAGTTTATAGAAAAGGTCGTATTCCTTGATGTCGGGGTACGGATAGTCCTCTTCGACGCCCGAAATTTCCTCGTCGAACAGCGAAAACTGACCCGACAGTTTGGTTTTTCCGTCTTTTATCGCGCGGTCGAGCATCTGTTCGTACACGGCGATTAGTTGGCTACGAGTCTGCCCGAAACGGTCGAACGTTCCGGCATAGATAAGACATTCGAGTTGTTTTTTATTGATATGACCGCCCGCCATACGGTTGATGAAGTTGACGAAACTGCGGAACTCGCCGTTCTTTTCTCTTTCGGCGACTATCTCTTCTATCGCGCCGTAGCCCACGCCTTTTATCGCCGCCATGCCTATACGGACGTTGCCGTTTTCGACCGAGAATTCGCTTACCGAGCGGTTGATGTCGGGCGGATAGACCTTGTAGCCGTGATCTTTAAGGTAAGTAAGATAGTTGGTGATTTCGCCCATATCGGTTATTCGGTTGTTGAGAATAGCCGTGAAGAATTCGACCGTGTAATAGCACTTTAAGTACGCCGCCTGATAGGACAGGTAGCCGTACGCGCAGGCGTGCGATTTATTGAACGCGTAGGAGGCGAACTGGGTCATGTCGTCGAAAATCTTGTTCGCGACGTCCTCGGGAACGCCGGTCGCTATCGCGCCCGGAACGTTGATTTTCTCGTTGTGCAAGCCGTGGATGAATATCTGTCGCTCCGCCGCCATTGCAGCCGCCTTTTTCTTACTCATTATACGGCGCACGATATCCGCTCGTCCGAGCGAGTAGCCGCCGAGTGCCTGCACGAGTTTCATGACCTGCTCCTGATAGACCATGACGCCGTAAGTGACGTCGAGAATGGGCTCGCAAAGCGGATGGTCGTACTTGATTTCGTCGGGGTGTTTTTTATTGTAAATGTACTCGGGTATTTTGTCCATAGGTCCGGGACGATAGAGCGAAATACCTGCGATTATATCTTCGAGCGAGGACGGCTTTAAGTCGCGCATGAACTTTTTCATGCCTTCCGATTCGAGCTGGAACACGGCGTGTGTGTCGCCGTTTCCGACCATTTCGAACACTTTGTCGTCGTCGTAAGTGAAGCCGTTGTAGAAGTCCACGTCCACGCCGCGCGTTTTCTTTATTATATTTATGGTTTTGGTGATGTCGGTTACCGTGCGCAGCCCCAGAAAGTCCATTTTAAGCAGTCCGAGTTCTTCGCACTCGATCATGTTGAACTGCGTGACTATAATTCCTTCGCTCGATTTCGCCATCGGGATATGGTCGGCGATCGGGTCGCGGCAGATTATTACGCCGGCGGCGTGCATACCGGTCTGACGCGGCATACCCTCGATTTTCATAGCCATATCGAGTATGCTTTTAAGTTGATCGTCCGTTTCGTACATTTCTTTAAGTTCCGGAACGACCGGGTTTTCGTCGGGTTTGAGCGGCGGAAGCAAGCCGAGAATGTGACCTATATGGTTTTTGCCCATCATTTTGGGCATGAGTTTGGTTATGGAATTGACCGCATCGAACGGCATGTTGAATACTCGGGCAACGTCTTTTATCGCCGCCTTGGCTGCCATGGTTCCGAATGTGACGATCTGCGAGGTGTTGGCTCTGCCGTACTTTTCGATGACGTATTCCACCGTGCGCTCTCGTCCGTCCACGCAGAAGTCGACGTCGAAGTCGGGGTTGGAGACACGTTCCGGGTTTAGGAATCGTTCGAAGAACAGGTTATATTTAAGCGGATCGACTTTGGTTATGCCGATAGCGTACGCGACTATACTGCCGACGCCGCTGCCTCGTCCGGGTCCGACGGGAACGCCGTGCGTTTCCGACCAGTTGATGTAGTCCCACACAACCAGAAAGTACTCGACGAAGTGCATGCTGCTTATTATGCCCAGTTCGTACTCGGCGCGCGCGCGGATTTCTTCGGTTACCGTGCCGTATTTCTTTTTAAGTCCCTCGTACGTCAGTCTGCGGATAAAATCTTCGGGCGTCGAGCCGTCCTCGGGGATGTAGAACGGGTTTAACGGCTCTCTTTTGAAAAAGTAGCACTCGCATTTGTCCGCTATTTCTATGGTGTTTGCGAGCGCTTCGGGGAGCGTGGGGAACACTTTTTCCATTTCCTCGGCGGATTTGAGATAGAATTCGCGCGTGGGAAAATATCCGTCGTCGTCCGTCGGCGAGGACGTGTCGTTTGCCTGCTCTTTGAGTTCGGTTTCGAGGTCGAGCGTGCGGCGGAACGAGATGCACTGCAACACCTTCTGCATAAGGCTGTCCTCTTTATCGAGGTAATGCACGTCGTTGGTCGCGACTATTTTCACTCCGCAATCCTTCGCCACTTTTACGAGCATGGGAAGAATTCGCTTCTGGTCGAGAATATTATGGTCCTGAATTTCGACGTAGTAATCTTCGCCGAACAGCGCTTTGTATCTTTTAACCACTTCGTACGCCTTTTCGGTGTCGCCGGCAAGCAGAGCCTGCGGAAGTTCGCCGGCAAGGCATGCGGACAGGCAGATTATGCCCTCGGCGTGGTCTTTTAGGAGATTAAAGTCTATTCTCGGCTTGTAGTAAAGTCCGCGCGTATAGCCCTCGCTTACCACTTTTATCAGGTTTTTATAGCCGATTTCGTTTTTCGCAAGCAGTATGAGATGATTGAGTTTGGGCATTTTTCCGCCTACTGCGACGCGGACGTCCATATTTTCGGTGACGTACACTTCGCATCCGATTATGGGTTTTACCTTGAACGGACGGCGTTCTTTTATAAAGTCGAACGGGTCGGCTTTGGGATCGGTGTAGCGGATGGCGGTTTTAACGAATTCGAGCGCGCCGTACATGTTGCCGTGGTCGGTTATCGCGACGGCAGGCATGCCCAGTTTTCCGCATTTTTCGAAAATTGCCGGCAGGCGTGTCGCTCCGTCGAGCAGACTATATTCGGTGTGAAGATGTAAATGGACGAAATCGGGCATTAAACGTTCTCCTTTGTTTGTTCGGCGAGTTCGACTAATTTATTGAGTCGGTTTTTCACCGTGCTTCTGGCAAGCCCCGTGAGATTTGCGATCTCGGAAAGGCTGAGTTCGGGGTTTTCGATTCTGCACTCGGCGACTTCGATGAGTTTTTCGGGCAGAAGGTCGTATTTTCCGCTTTTTTTGAGTTTTTTTATGGCTTCCGCCTGACGAACGGCTGCGTCAACCGTTTTGCCGATATTTGCGTATTCGCAGTTGCTCACCCTGTTGTAGCGGCGGCGCACGTCGCGGATCGTTAATTGGTCGTTGAGCGCGATGACCGCTTTGCTGGCTCCCGCGAGTGCCAGACAGTCGCACACCGCTTCGCTGCCTTTAAGGTAGACGATTATTTTTTTCTCGCGCACGATGATTTTTGCCGGGAGCGTGAATCTTTCTAAAAGGGAAGCGAAATCATCGGCGAAAACGGGATTGGACAAGCCGAATTCGAGGTGATAGCCGGCGTTTGCGGAAATGCTGCCCGCTCCCGAAAACACGCCTCTTATATAGTTGACGGCGCAGCAGTCGTTCTGCACCAAAGAAGGCAAAATGCCCTCTTCCACCACCGTGTGACCGCCTTCTTCGCGAAAAATTCCGACGTCGCGCATGACTGTCATTGCGTCGTCGCCGGAGAGAACGAGTCTTCTCGAGCCCGATTTTGCCGCTTCGAAGCCGTAAAAGTCGAGTATTATCGACGCAGTTTTTTCCAGCAGTTCTTCGTTTTCGGACATGATTTCGACGGCGAGCGTTTTATCGCGTATCACGACCGAGCCGGTCGAGTGTATCACTGCCGACAAAAACGCCGTTTTGCAGCAGTCCGCGCCGAATTTGAGTTTTAATATTTCGTTTTTTGCGATTTGCGAATAGTTCATTTTTTCGCACTCCGGAAGCGCGGTTTTTTATCGAGATTGGCAATGCGTTCGGACGGGATATGAATTCTGTCTATGACGTTTTGCGGAACGGAAAAATCGCCCACTTTCGCCGGGGAATGAGCGTCGCTGTCCACGATGAAGTCCACTTCGAGCGCGATCATTTTTTCTATTTCGGCGTCGGTCATGTTTATTCTTTTGCCGTTGAGTTCGACCAGCGTGCCGAAGTGTTTGCATGCTTTCGCCACTTCGACGGCGTCGGCGCGGATCGCGTAGTTAATGTGCGAAACTATGTCGATTTTATGCTTTTCGAGCATTTTTATATAGGCGTCGGTATTGCGGACGACGTCCCTTTTGCTCGGTTTGCCGAAACACGAGTTCCACAGATTGGGAGCGAAAAACGAAAAAGCCTGTCCGAAATTTTTCGGGTACGCGCCTTTATGGAAGCCGCACACTACGACGTCGAGTTGCTCTTCTTCGCCGTCGCGCAGGTCGATGTCGCCGTTACTCGAAATGAGGTTGCACTCCATCCCGACGAACACGTCGATATCCGCATACTCTTTGTTGAGGCGGTCGCGTTCTTTAAGCATTTCGGGGAATTCTTTTCTCTTTACGTTATACGCGATGTGACCGAAGCCGTGGTCGGTTATCGCGATTTCTTTCAGTCCGAGCGCGCGTGCCGACAACACGTTGTCCGCTATCGAACCCGTGCCGTGACTGAAAGTTGTATGAGTGTGATAATCTCCGAAATACATTAAAATTCTCCGTAAATTTTTATCTCGCGCCCGGGAGTAAATCCGAACGCTTTTTCGACCGCGCTTTCCATTCGCTTAATCAGCGTATACACGTCGAGGGGAGTCGCGTTGTCTGCGTTTACGATAAAGTTTGCATGCTCGGTCGAAACCATTGCGCCGCCCTCTCTTTTGCCCTTAAAGCCCAGTTCGTCCAGCATTTTGCCTATCGACCCGGTCGGCGGATTTTTGAATATGCAGCCGGCGGACCTGCCTTTCGGCTGACGGGAGCGCAGTTCTTTGGCGCGCAACAGGTTGTTTTCTATTTGTTTACAGCCGCTTTTTTTGAGTTTTATTATTGCGGAAACGATGACGTCGCCGGGTAAAAAGCCGCTTTTTCTATACGAAAAGCCGCACTCGTCGCGACTTAGCCACAGATTTTTGCCGCCGCGGACGACGTTTACTTTTTCGATGACGGAAGCCGTGTCGCCGCCTGCCGCGCCAGCGTTGCCGATAATCGCGCCGCCGAGCGTGCCGGGCAACCCCCACGCCCATTCCAGTCCGCTTAGTCCTTTAAGCGTGGCAAGAGTGCAAAGCCTTTGTATTTTTTCGCCGGATGCGACGAGCGCGGTTTCTCCCGAAAATTCTATGCCTTTTGTTTTGTTTATTATGAAATCGGGAAGATTGTTCTGCCCGATAAGCACGTTGCTGCCGCCGCCGAGTATAACCGCACCGGAGCACAGTTCGCTCGGTTTTTCGGCGACCGAAACGCGCGCTTTTCCGCCCGTTCCCAACGTCGTATAGCGAAACATAAAATCTTCACGCATACATTATACCTCTTTTATGTGAATTTTTCAAGCGTTTTTCTTTAAAGCGGTTAAAATTTATGCCGCCGAAAATTCGCTCGTCTCAAAACATAATATATGCTCCGTCCCATACTTTTTTGTAAAAAAGTAGGCAAAAAACTTTTAAGTTAGGAGAGTGTTTGGTCAAAGTAAGTTTTTCTGCTTAAGCAGTATTTTAAGAACTCACCGTGCTTTTTTGATAAAACAAGCAAAAAACTTTTGAGTTAGGTAAATAATAAAACAAGGCTGGTTTTTCTGCTTAAGCATGACAGAGTAACCAACCTTTGTTTTTTCGGGAGGGGAGACCCCTCCCCTACGATATAAGGTCATTAGTGCAAGACAAAACGGAATTATCCTATTTTGTAGGGACAGGCGTCCGTTGGCTGTCCGAAATAATTAGTTTACCCTCTCCGTCGGCTGACGCCGCCACCTCTCCCGAAGGGCGAGGTTTTAAAGAGAGACTGTTTGCGATTGCCCCCGATTTGCAGCGATGCTATGTTTAAACGGTTTTAATCCCACCGTCTTCTCGCTATCGCTCGAATCCACCTCCCTTGCAAAGCAAAGGAGGCTTTAAAGAGGTCGCGATTTTATAGTATGCGGACAACTAAAGGACGCCTGTCCCTACAAAAGCGGTCAAAACAGAAAAACCAACCCTGATTTACCATTCACCCGTCTCGAAAGTTTTTTGCTTACTTTTTTTCAAAAAAGTAAGTCAGAAGTTGGCGAGAAGGTATTTTTCGGCTTCGAGACACCACAAGCCGCCGTTTTCGTCGCAAATATCGGCAAGAGCCTTGTATCTTGCGTCCTTTTCGCCGAGCGCGCGGAAATCGTCGATTGCGGTCATGGGCATATTGACGTGCGTGTACACGAGTTTTTTACCGCCGGGAATCTTCGGAAGAGCGAGCGTCGTTGCGGCTGCGCTGTCCAGTCCGCCGACGTGCGTGACCATAACCGAAGGCGTGAGTTTCCCTTCGTTCATCAGGTCTATGCAGTCCTGCATATCCCGAGCCGTTCCGCCGGTGTTGCCGGCAACGTGCGTGTAGCGATAATGCACGTCGTAGAAATTGAACTTCGCGCAAAGCGTTTTATCGGTGGGACCGGCAAAGAAGTTAAGGCAACCGTCTTTTGCAAGCACCGCGTCGGCTTGCTCGATAAGCGCGGAAACGGGCGCATAAACGAACGCGTCGTCGTAGCCTTTGCCGTCGGTGAGCGCGAGCAGATTTTTAACCGTGTCGCCCTCGCTCGTATCGAGATAAACCAGTTTTATTCCGTCTTTCGCCGCTTTTTCGGGCGTGAATATGCGTTCGGCGCGCGCAAGACGCTGCTTGTTGATGTCGGTCACGACCAGCAGTCCCGGGCGACGCGGACCGTGCAAAGCATAGTCGATGGCACCCAGTCCCATGGGTCCGACGCCTGCCATAAGCAGCATATTACCGCCTTCGACAATACCCATTTTATGTTCGTGCGTGGCGAAATCGTTGTGATAATTGACTTTGAAACCGCCGATAATGCAACTCATAGGCTCGGCAAGCGAACCGGAAAAATAGTCCTCTCTGCCGTAAGCAAGCACGCAGCCGCTGTCAATGTACAGTTTGGGAATAACGACGTGCGTTGCGTCGCCGCCGCAATAATGATAGGAATATCCGATAGTGTACGTAGCGGCGTCGGGAAGCGCGGGCTGAATTACGAACTTTTCGCCCTCGGAATATTTTCCGACGAGATTTTTGCCGACTTTTACGATTTTTCCGCAGGATTCGTGACCCATAATGGTCGGATTTACCGCAACGTCGTTCGGAACGCGCGCGTGATCGGTGCCCAGCGAAACCGCTTTATAAGTGCTCATGCACACCGAATCGGTTATAATTTCCGCGAGAATTTCGTCGTCGCTTATCTCGGGAAGATCGAATTCTTCCAGCCTTAAATCGTTTTTGCCGTATAAACGAACCGCTTTCGTTTTCATAACTACACTCCTGTTGTTTTGAATTTGACTATATTATAATACATTGCCGCCGAATTTTCAAGCGTATGCGGCGACAAAACCGAATTTCACAAAAACGACCGCAAAAATATGCAGTCGTCCGAATATGAAAAATATAGATTTATCTTTTTTTTCTGCCCGTAAAATACCGCGCGGAAGCGATTTCGCAGAAAAAGAATTGCTCGAATTTATCGACCGTTATCGTAAGCGCGGAACACGCGACCTCACGCTCGGGCGAAACGGACGGCAGTTCGTCCAGCCTGCTTGCGGCAATCGCTTTTTGCAGCCGGTCGGCGGTGGAAATATCCTCTCCGTCGTCCACAGCGGCGCGTTCCGGGCGGAAAAAGCCCGACATAAATAAAAGTTTTTGCATGTATTTAATAGCCGCGACTATCGGATCGACGTTCGAATACAACACCGCTTTGATGCATTTTAAAAGCGAAACGAAACTGTCGGGGCAGTCCACGGCGGCAGCCGAACGATAAGCCGCTTCGAGCATGACGCAGCAAGCGGAATAGCACACGGCGTCCTCGGCAACGGCGGAAAAGTCCTCTATCTGCGTGGCTCCCGTAACAACGGGCATATCGCCTTTGCCGCTCAGTTCGTATACGCAGAACGAAAACGGCTGCGAGGCAAATTTCATCTTGGACGACGCCTTACGCACTCCGCGCATGACCGCGGAAATCACGCCTTCCGCCGAAAAAAGACGCACGATTAAATCGCTGTCTTTGCGCTCCTCGGCGCGTATTACGATTGCGGAAACGCTGCCCTCCACTTTTTGTCCTCACTTGAAAATATCGTAGTTTCTGTCACCGATAAAATAATGCTCGTAAAACGACGCTCCGCACTTACCGTCAAGACGCGCAAGGCACATATAGTCGAAATCGTTCGCAGCCGGATACATTCCGCCGAAAGGCGATTCGCCCGGCACGTTATTGCCAAACCACATAATAAAGCCTCCTTCGGGGTTATTATGCGCGGCAATCGCCGACGTTACTCGGTGAAAAATATGTAAATCGGTCGGGAAATGCCGCGATTATAAGTTTTTCTTTGCGTTGTAACCTATGTCGTTCATGGCGGCAAGGTCGTTGCGCCAGTCCTTACGCACTTTGACGAACACTTCCATATACACGGGAGCGTCCAGCATTTTTTCGACGTCGTGACGGGCGCGCTCGGCAATCATCTTAATTTTTTCGCCGCCCTCGCCTATAACTATGGGCTTATGCGAATCCTTTTCGACGACGATGTCCGCCATTATGTGAGCCACGCCCTTTTCGTCGTATTTCATGTCCTGAATATACACGCCTATGCCGTGCGGAATTTCGTCGTTTAGCAGCATAAGCGCTTTTTCGCGCAGAATTTCGCATATCATATAGCGTTCGCTCTTGTCGGAGACCTCGTCCTCGGGGTACATGAATTCGCCCTCGGGGAGGTAACTTACGAGCAGTTTTTTAAGTTCTTCCACGTTTTTGCCGCGCTTTGCCGAAACCGGCACTATTTCCTTTACGGCGTGCCTGCCCTCGCCGGGCTGCGTAAGATAGTTAAGTTCGGACAAAATCGGATAAATTTTGTCGAAGCCGCATAAATCCGTTTTGTTGAGTACGAGGAACACGGGCGTTTTGGTCTTTAAGTACTTTTCGACGAACTGCTTGTCGCGCTCGGTGATTTTTTTACCGAGGTCTAGCACTATGACTATTACGTCCACTCCGCCGAGAGAAGATTTTACGCACTTTTCCATGTATTCGCCCAGTTTGCTTTTCGCTTCGTGAATACCGGGCGTATCGACGAACACCATCTGATAGTCATCCTCGGTGAGTATGCCTAAAATTCTGTCGCGCGTGGTCTGCGCTTTGGGCGAAACTATGGAAACTTTCTGCCCCACGAGCGCGTTTATAAGGCTCGATTTGCCAACGTTGGGTCTTCCTATTACGCTTACGAATCCCGATTTCATTTAAGTAGTCCTGCCTTTGACATAATTTCGTTTTCTTTTGCGTGCATAACAAAAAACTGCTCTTCCGTTACGTGATCGTAGCCGAACAGGTGCAGAAGCGAGTGCGTGAACGCGCGGTAGACGTCGGAAATATACACGTCGCCGTCCTCCGCCGCCGCTTTTTTTATGTATTCGCGGCAAATCGCCATACAGCCGAGCGTTACCGCTTTTTGCGAATAATCGAAGTCGTCCGGATAATGCTGCTCGTCCATCGGCATGCTCGCGTCGCCGAGATAGGGATAACTGAGTACGTCCGTGACTTTATCTATATTTCTCGTCTGCTCGTTGAGCGAGCGTATTTCCTCTTCCGACAGGAAATCGACGTCCACGACCGCGTTCCCGACCACACCGAGAACGTCGCAAGTCGCCTGCGCCAATTTTTTAAATGCCGTTTTGTGATAGCGTGAACGCACTTTAATCATGCTTTAAATCTCCTTCGGGATAGCGTACGCGCGAGTGAACCAGTCCGCCGTACGCGCTTTTAATCGTGTCCTTGATGACGTCGAGGTCTTTAAGCGTTATGTCGCATTCGTCGAACTGATGGTAGTCGATTCTGTCGCTTATAATGCTCGTTAAGAGTTTGTCCACCTGCTCGGCGGTGGGTTTTCCCATCGAACGTATAGCCGCTTCGGCAGCGTCGCAGATCATGATGATTGCGGCGATTTTACTGCGCGGCGTGACTCCTTTATAACAATAATCCTTTATGTCGACGTCGCTGTCGGTGAGTTGCTTTGCCTTGTTGTAGAACACTATCATCGGAAGCGTTCCGTGATGCTGAATACATATCTGACAGATTTCGTCGGGGATTTTGTTCTGCTTGCACAGTTCGTAGCCGTAGGTCGTGTGTTTGCGCAGAATGTCGGCGGAAACTTCGGGCAGCATGTTGTCGTGCGGGTTTTCTCCGGTCGCCTGATTTTCGCTGAAGTACATGGGCCCCGTGAGTTTGCCGATGTCGTGATAGTAGGCGCACGCTTTGGTGAGCAGTGCGTTTTCGCCTATCGCGACGGCGCACACTTCGGCGAGCGACGCAACCGACAGGCAGTGGTTGAACGTACCGGGTGCTTCGGCGATGAGCCTGCGGAGAAGCGGCGCGCTGTGGTCGGTTATCTCACGCAGTTTCGCGCTCGTGAGCAGTCCGAAAATGGACTCGAACACCGGTTGAATGGCTATCGCTATTATTATCTGACCGAAGTTGATTATTCCGAGAACGAGGAAGGACGACATGAAGTCGAAGCCCTGACCGAGCAGCGACAACAGGTACATTATTTCGACGTTTATAACGCTTAAAATAAAACTGCGCAAAAAGAACGCGATACGAGTAGTTGCTCCCGACAGATAGTAGGTCAGCATCGAGCCGGCAAGCAGTCCGAATCCGAGAATAAGCGTAAAATCGGACAGACCGTATACGCTGTCGTTGATACTGTGTTCGAAATTGACCGTGACGAACACGAGCAGATTGAGAATGACGTTGCTGACCAGAGCGTCACGCTTGTCCACGATGGTAACCAGCAGAAACGCCGTGAAGATTACCGGCATGTAGTAGGGGTTTAACAGTTCTATCCACATGCACAGACCGTACCCCAGCAGCAGCGCGGCGATCATCGCGAAAAATTTACGGAGCGACATATCGACGTGCCAGCCGCTCATATATCCGTAAACGATGAACGTGACGAATATTCCGAACATAACGCCGGCGCATTTTATGAATACCGTCGTTCTTTCCGCGATGTCCGCGCCCTCCACCGTAAACAATTTGGCAGAAGCAATGCCCAGCATAACGAAATACGACAGCAATAAAACCGCCGTCATGCAGAACATTCTCGCTTTTTGGGACATTCCGCTTTTTATCACCGAATCACTCTGCATCGACTTTCTCCTCCGCTTCGGTAACTTTTTCTTTCATTTCTTTTTCGTGTTTTTCGTAGGCGTTTACGATTATGCGGACCAGTCGATTACGAACGACGTCGCGCTCGGTGAGCCTGCACACGCCTATTTCCTCTATGCCGTTCAGCACGTCCAGAGCGGTTAAAAATCCGCGTCTTACCGAACGGGGCAGGTCGCTCTGACCGGGGTCGCCGTTTACGACGACGCGACTGCCCTCGCCCATACGCGTTAAGAACATTTTCATCTGCTCTTCGGTGGTGTTCTGCGCCTCGTCTAAAATGACGAACGCTTTCGAAAGCGTACGACCGCGCATATACGCGAGCGGAGCGATTTCGATTACTCCGCGTTCTATGAGCCGCTCGTACGTGTCGCCGAACATGACTTCGAGCGCGTCGTACAGCGGACGAAGGTACGGATCGACTTTATCCTGGAGGTCTCCGGGCAGAAAGCCCAGTTTTTCGCCCACTTCTATGGCGGGGCGCGTTAAGATTATCTTTTCGACGTTGCCTGCCTTATACTCTCTCGCCGCGACGGCGACCGCGAGGAAAGTTTTGCCAGTTCCCGCAGGTCCGACTCCGAAAGTCAGCGGTTTTTTGTCTATAGTTTTTACATAGTGGCGCTGTCCGATCGTTTTGCAGCGGATCGCTTCCCCTCTTGCGGTATACGCTACCGCCTCGGTGGACAGTTCTATAATGTCGTCCGTTCTGCCTTCGAGCGCGAGCGGAATACTGACCTCTATTTTGTTCTCGTCCACAGGGTAGCCCATGCCGATGAGTTTCAAAAGCGATTCAAACAGACCGAGAGCCGCCTCTTCGCACTCCTCGTTTTCGCCGGAAATGACCAGTTTGCCGTCCTCGGCGCGCAGGCGAACGTGCATGGACTGTTCGATGAGTTTCGCGCTCCTGTCGAACGGACCGAACAGTTTCAGAATATTCTGATGAGATATTTCAAGACTTTTCATATTTGCTTTACGTCCTTAAAATTACCTTATTTGCGACCGATTTTACGCGTTTCGGTCAGTCGGCTATCACGCTTTCCGCCACGACGCAGACGGTTATTTTTTTAACTCCGCCGCCGAGGTCGTCCGTCACGGTTTTTCTTTCGAGAATTTTGCCGAAAACGCCTTGTTCGAGCGCGGAATACAGTTTTTTCTCTTCCGCGGCAAGATCGGAAGGCTTTTCGACGAACACGAACTCGCGCCGTCTTATCTCGACGTATTCGAGCGGAATAAATATACCGGTCTGTCTTCTCTCCACGCTCTCGTCGAACAGCGAAAACGGGCTTTTAACGCTTACGTTTCTACCGTAAAGCGTTAAAAAAGCAATGTTTTTCACTCTTCCGGTGTACGTTTTTTCGACTTTTTTAGGCGGAATCACGGTGCTTAAAGCGTACGAAGTTTTGCCTCGCACTTCTCCGTCGGGCAGAACTTTTTCGATAACGGTGATTCCGTCGGAAGCGTAGACGTCGCCTGAAATCACGACTTCGCCTCTTTTGACGACGTCGCCGACTTTTTTGAGAGCGCTGCCTTTTCGGACGGTGATACGGGTTATCACGGCGTCGGAGCGGGAAATTATTTCCGTTTTTTGCTGCTGCTCCGACGAGTTTACGGCTCCCGTCGCGCGCACCACTATGACGTTTCCGCGCATGAACGCTACGCACGAGCCGATTCCGTCAAGAGAAAGCACTCGCTTTTCGATTTCGCGCACGTTTACGTCGCTTGCAAACGAGGGCAACCGCACGTATTCCGATACCGCGCGGCGAACGCTGTCGGCGTCCGCACCCTGAACGCACTCCGCTTTTACGAAGAACACGCAGCGCGAACAAAGCAAAAACGCGGCGGCGCAAATCACGGCTCCGAGCAATATGCCGAGCCGACCCGAAAACGCTTTAATAAGCGAAGAGATCGCAGCATCCCACTCTACCGAATAATTATAGCATAGATTTTTCAAAATTGCAAAAGTTTTCGCCTTATCGCTCGCTTTTACGGTAAATTTAACCTCTCCGTCTGCGTTTAAGCGCACTTTTTCGAGCGTAACCGACTGCTTGTACAACGCTCGTACGCAGCGCATTCCGCCCTTTTCGACGCATATTCTCGTTTTGCCGACGTTCATCGTAGTTTATTCCTCCATAAAGCCACGCGTATTCGCTTTTAATCCACGGTTTTTTTGCCGTTTTTTTTACTGTCGTCCGCAGAGTCGGAACGCACGCAGGCAATACTGCCTTCGATAAGGCACGCGCCCTCGGCTAAAAACGCAACGGTCAGATTCTCGCCCGACACGGTTATTTCGCCGTGCCGCAGCGAAAAACGCATTTCTTCGTCCGAAATATTAAGCACTCTTGAAAAGCCTTCCACATACAACGCCTCGCCGCCGTAGTTTATCGTGCGGTACTTCAGCGCCCGATCCACCTCGTTTTTTACGCCTTTTACGGCTTCTTTTATTAAACTCATTGCTCCTTCTCCGCGCCGTTTATATAGTTTGCCCTATATTTTATGCCGCCACGCCCTTCCGCATACTTTTATCGAAAAAAATTCGAGCGAAACAGTCAACGAACTGCCTGTCCGTACAGAAAGAAGCAAAAAGTGCGTAAATTAAATTCAACGGTAACACAATTACCCTCTCCGTCGGCTGATGCCGCCACCTCTCCCGAAGTGAGAGGCTTTAAAGTGCAACTATCACACAACAATAAAAAGGAAGGTTGACGTTTCCGCACAAGCAGAAAAGCCAACCTTGTATTACTTATTCACATTAACTTAAAAGTTTTTTGCCCACTTTTTTCAAAAAAGTGCGGTGCCTGCTTTTTTCAAAAAAGTACGGTTCTTTTTATAAAAAGTAAATAAAAATAAAGAAACGACTTTACGGGGAAAAAATAAAGTCGTTTCTTTACGTAAAAATATAAAGGAGGAGAATCAGTCTGAGTGAATTTTCGTGCGCCGTTCAACTGAAAGCACGACGCCTTAAAGACTGCCGTCAAGGCTTCGAATCATTCCTCTTCGCCTTAACTCTAATCCTGGCTATATTGTACAATCTCATTGTGAAAACAGCGTGTTTTTTTCGACAAAATTACTTTTAATTTTGCTAATCGTATTGTTAAAAAGCCGCCGATCGACCTTTTTCGTCGTTTTACGGGAATTATTCTGCCTTGGTAAACGCTCCGTTCCCGTAGAAATATTCTATTTTGTCGAAGAAGTAACGGTTATCCGAGAACGTGTTTTTTTCGTCTACTATCGAGCCTATCGAACGTGACGGAAGCGTGGTTGCCCAGTGCAGAGTTGCGGTTTCGTTTGAAGAGAACGCGTCCACGCAGCGGAAAACACAGTTTTTGACCGTGTTGTTTTCGATGGTGACCGACATAAAACCAGACCCTGACGAGCCTACCACTGCGTTTTCCTCTACTCTCGCGACAAGACCGGTCGCGCGCTTGCTTATGACTTCTACGTTTTCGATCGTGCATCCGTGAACGTCCAAAAACGCCTTGCCGTCCACCTGCGCTCCGTGAGCGTAACCGCACAGCGGCGCGCCTCCTCTTCTCGAATTGACTGCGAAAATCTTGCCGTTTCGAACGGTCACGTTATCGAATGTGCCTGCGCCTTCCATATAGCCCACGACTATTCCGCAATAGCCTTCGGCGCTCGTTTCCACCGTAACGTTTTCGAAAGAAACGTTCTTAAACGTCATTCCGATAGTGCCTCCGACAAAACCGATGCACGAAATGCTCGCGCCGTCCATACGCGTTGCGCAGTTTATCTCTTCCGTTACGGAAAAATTGCTTATTTTATGACCGTTACCGTCGAAAGTCGCGCCGACGAGCGCATAGCCGTACATGGGCGTCCATTCCGCTCCGCCGAGATCAACGTCGCTTAAAACGTTTACGGTGTAGTTATACATTTTAACCGAACGCGAACCTATGCGATCGGCAAAAGCGATCAATCCCTCTTTGCAATAAATATCGACCGTTTTGGCTTTCTCGTCAACGAGGTAATCGGCGACCGTTATAGCGACGGTCTGCGTTTTATCCGCAACCGAAACGGTTATCGTCGTTTCACCGGCGGTAAGCCCCGTAACGACGCCTTCTTCCGTTACCGAAGCAATCTGCTCGCTTTCGGAAGCGAAAACTATTTTCTCTTCGGTGTTTTCGGCTGTTGCCTTTATTTCGTAAGTGCTTCCGACGCCTATCGTCGCGGCGGATTCTTTAACCGAAAGCGTTACTTCCTTGACGTCGTCCGTATTGTCGCCCGGCTTATTGCAAGCCGCAAAAACGAGCGTACTCACCGCGAGCGCAGCCGCGACAAGGCATAATATAAGCGTTTTTAAGATTCCGTTTTTCTTCATTATAGCCCCCAAAAGATTGAATTTTGCGACAAAAGCCGCCTTTTGTCCTAATTGTAGCATATAAATCGCTTTTTGTCAATACTCGCTCCGAAATTCTCGGTTGTTCCGCAAAAAAACGCCGTTATAACCAAAAAACCGCAAAACTTTTCATGCTTTGCGGTTTTTTTCTTACTGACGGAATTAAAGCGATTCGGCTTCGGACTCGAGGCGCGCGGTCTGATCGGCAAGGCGCAACGCTTCGAGCATTTCGTCGATGTCGCCGTTCATGAAGTTTTCCAGCGAATACAGAGTAAGGTTGATGCGGTGATCGGTCACTCTGCCCTGCGGAAAATTGTAGGTGCGGATACGCTCGCTGCGGTCGCCGGTACCTACCTGACTGCGGCGATTCTGCGAATACTGCGCGTTGGCTTCTTCCTGCATTTTGTCGTACAACTTGGTTTTAAGCACGCGCATGGCTTTTTCGCGGTTTTTGATCTGCGAACGCTCGTCCTGACACTGCACTATTATGCCGGTGGGGATATGCGTTATGCGGATAGCCGACTCGGTTTTGTTGACGTGCTGACCTCCGGCTCCGCTGCTTCTGTAGGTATCGATTTTAAGGTCTTTTTCGTTGATTTCGACCACGACGTCTTCGGCTTCCGGGAGGACTGCGACGGTTACGGTAGACGTGTGAATTCTTCCCTGCGACTCGGTGTCCGGCACTCTCTGAACGCGGTGAACGCCGCTTTCGTATTTGAGCAGCGCGAACACGCCGTCGCCCGAAACGTTGAACGAGCCTTCTTTAAGTCCGCCCAGTTCGGTTGCGTTTATGTCGATGTCCTCGACGTGCCAACGGCGTTTTTCGGCGTACATTTTATACATACGCATGATTTCCATGGCAAACAGCGCGGCTTCCTCGCCGCCTGCTCCGCCGCGGATTTCGATTATGACGTTTTTATCGTCGTCGGGGTCTTTGGGGAGTAAAAGAATTTTGAGTTGCTCTTCGGTTTCTTGCAATTTCTGCTTGTTTTCTTCCAGTTCGAGCCGCGCAAGTTCCGTCAGTTCCGGATCGTCGCCGGCTTCGATTATTTCCTTTGCGCCTTCGATGTCGGCGAGAATTTTGCGGTATTCGTCGTATTTTTCCACCACGGGCTGCAGCGACGAATGTTCTTTGCAGAGTTTCGTCCAGGTCTTAGTGTCGGCGATGACCGCGGGATCGGATATTTCGCCGGTAAGTTGTTCGAATTTGCTTTTAATGTTGTCAAGTTTAGTCGTGTTCATAATGCACCTTTTAGTTTTTCTTGCGGGCAATAACCATTCTGTCGTTGCCCTCGAGATCTTTTTCTAACCGAACGTCCGTAAAGTCCTTTTCAAGCAGCGCAGTGACTGCCTCCGCCTGATCGAATCCGATTTCCAGCATTATCATGCCGTTTTCGTTTAAAAATCCGGGCGATTTTTCGGCAATTTCGCGGTAGAATTTAAGTCCGTCCTCTCCGCCGTCGAGAGCGAGAAGCGGCTCGCGCTGCACTTCTTTCTGAAGGGACCCGAGATCGCCCGAGCGGATATAGGGCGGATTGGATATTATAACGTCGAATTTCCTTCCGAAGAGATTCTCGAACATATCCGAGCGCACGCACTCGACGTTTAAGCCGCGGCAGTTTTCTCTTGCAACCGAAAGCGCCTTTTCGTCGACGTCGACAGCAGTAACAACCGCCTCGGTTTTGCTCGCAATTACAGCCGCTATGCAGCCGCTACCCGTGCATAAATCGAGCACGCCGAGTTTTTTCTCGCCGATATAGCCGATTGCCTGCTCGCACAGAAGTTCGGTTTCGGGACGGGGGATCAAAACGTCCTCAGTCACATTGATTTTCATTCCGTAGAATTCGGTTTCGCCGAGGATATAATCGAGCGGCACGCCCGTTATTCGTTTATCTGCGGCGTCGCAGATGTTAAGGTAGGTCGCCTTGTCGATTTTTTTGCGGCAGGACTTAAGTTCGCTGCGCTTTACGTTCGTGAAATACACCGCTATCCAGTCGGCGTCCGCTCTGTCGATTCCGGCGCGGTCGAACTTTTTATAAAGTTCGTCCACGGTTTCGCACACGAGATATTCGCCGAATTCGCGTTCGGGGTAGGACGGGTCGGCGTCCATTTTAAGCACCGCTTCGAACGCGGTTATAGCAACTTGAGTCATTTCGTCCTCGGGCGGATAGGTCGTAAGGCGCTGCAAGCCCAGTCCGGGAGCGCGGAAAATGTCCACGAATTTATTGTCGGGCAGGAGCGCGAGGAAACGCAGCAGTTCGTAACTTATTCCGGCGACGAGCGGCAGGCACGCAAGACGCACGCCCATAAGCACCCATTTGCCGGGATCGTAGCCGAGTATGCGTTCGACCAGCCAGTTGACGAGCGCGAACAAAAGTATGCTCACCACCATGACGAAGAACAGAAAAGTCGTTCCGCAGCGGTTGTGGCGCGTCGAACAGGTCTGCACATTTTCGACTTCGACGTCCATGCCGTGCTCGTAGCAGTTTATCGTTCTGTGCTCGGCGCCGTGATACATGAACGTGCGGCGGATGTCCTTCATCCTCGATATGAGCAGTAGGTATAACACGAACAGCGTTATGCGGATCAAGCCCTCGATAAGCGATTTAAGAAGGACGTTAAGATTCAGCCACTGCCTTATAAGGTCGGCGAGAAAGCCGGGAAGCAGCATAAAAGCCGCGATCGCAATTACGACGCCGATAAGACCGGACAAAACCGTCATGCCGGCGGACGGCGTTTCTTCTTCGGGGAAGGCTTGCCGCGAACTCTTCATTATGCACTTAGTGCCGGTTATAAGCGACGCGATAAAGGAGATCATACCGCGGATAAGCGGTATTTTGCCCCATACGCCGGCGCCCTTTCTACGCTTGGCTTCGGTTACTATTTTGCCGTCGGGGGAGCGCACGGACAACGCTATCGACGTTGCCCCCTGCATCATTACGCCTTCGATAAGCGCCTGACCGCCGATGCGGCAAACTTTCTTTTTTTCTTTCTTTTCTTTTTTCATTTTTTACACCCGTGACCGCCCGAAAGCAGTCCTTTTAAGCGATTTTTATTTATTCCACGGCGTCGGTTTACCGTCCGCTCCGTAATGCCAGAATTTACCCGAAGAGGTCGGTTTTTCCTCGCTGTAAAAATAAACGTCGGCGTTTTCGTAACGCTCGCAGTTTATTTCGTTCCATCTCTGTTCGTTGCCTTCGTAGTAAATCGGGAAGTAGCCGTTAAAAGCCACGTTCCTGCCGATAAACGTAACGTTTTTATGAATAAGCAGACTTAAAATATACTCTACGTCGCCATAATTCTCATCGACGTTATTACTGCGCACATAACTAAACACATAATGATTTATAATGCGCACGTTTGCATCGACTTCACAATCGACGGGCTCGTTAATTTTTGCGGTATAAAATTCCATACCCAAAAGCACATAAGGCAAATTGTCGGTATTGACGCCGTACCGAAACATTGAGTTGTGATCTGTAACGTTAAAACGGCAATTAAGCCCGATATAATCGATGCGATCCGGAAACGTTACGTTTGAAAGGTCATTATCACTGCCTATCACGCGCACCGACTGAGGAAGAACAAACGTTCCTTCCCGTATTGCTTTGGCGGCTACGACTACGGTATTTTCGTGAACGGCGCCGTCGCCCGTCTTTTTGACCAGAATCATATAGGGATTGGCGTCGTTTCCGACGTATAAGCCGCCTTCGTAACTAGTCAGAAACTCGGCTTTTTGCTCTAACACGTCATATAAGTCGCCGAACGTATCGGCTGCGAATTCGCGGACGATTCCGCCTATACTCACTTTTTTCAAGTTGCCGTCCAACCTCGCGCTATTGCCGTCGTTCCAGAACGCGCCCCTTTGTATTTCGTCAACGCCGTCCGCAATGGTCACGGTTTCAAGGTTATCGCATCCTCCAAAAGCAAATTCGCCTATCGATTTGACGCTCGAAGGAACGGTAAGCGACTTTATGTCCGCTTCTGAAAACGCACGCGCGGAGATATATCTCGTGCCGTCGGGAATTACGAGATCGGTTATTTTTTCGCCGTTAAGAAAATACGCGACGTCGCGCGGACCGTTGCCGACAGAACCGGCAAAATCTATTTCGCACCACTTTTTAAGATCGGAAATATAAATCGACGAGATGTCCGTTCCGTAAAACGCTTCGTTGCCTATCGCGACGACGCTTTCGGGAATTACGACCGTATAAAATTCTCTTTTACCATAAAACGCATAATCGGCGATAAGTTTCGTTCCGGGCGCGATTTTATACGAATTCTTGTCGATTTTTCCTCTCACGCAGATCACGTGCGGATTTTCGGCGTTTCCGAGGTATTCGGCGTCGCCGTAAACGTTGTACTTTATATTGTCGCAACCCCTGAAAGCGTACGCTCCCATATAAGTAACGCCGTTTCCGACGACTACTTTTTTAAGCGACGTGCAGTATTCGAACGCATTGCCGTAAATCGTGGTTAAACTTTCGGGCATAACGACGCTTTCGATATGTTTCATAAAATCAAACTCATGGGCGACGTATTCCACTCCCTCGGGAATAACGAGGTCTTTAACGAGAACACCGTTTAAATACAGTTTTCTATCCGGAGTGTTTCCGAACGCACTGCCTGCCCAACTTCTGCAATACGACGCAACGTCGTTTATATAAACGCTCAGTTCGCTGCTTCCGGAAGTCACTGTTCCGATGCTTTTAAGCGTGCTCGGAAGCGTTATTGCGCGCAATTTTTCTCCGGCGTAAAAAGCACGATCTTCTACCCTTGTCACGCCCTCTTCTATCACCACGGTTTCGATATCGGGGCAATTTCCGAACGTTCCGCCCGATACGACCTCCACGTCGCCGGGGATAACGAGATTTACTATTTTTTCGCCGCCGATCGTTATAGTCGCGTCCCACTTCACGATGCTTTGAGACTCGTTTGAAATACGGCACCATGCCGAAACGTTTTTGATGTCTATTTCTTCGAGAAGGCATTTTGCATCATAATCGTCCTCCCTTTCGCGAAAAGCATTCACACCTATTTCTTCGAGCGAATACGGAATACTTATCTTTTTAAGAGAAGTGCAGCCGACGAAAGACTTTTTGCCTATCTTTTTCAGTCCTTCGTTGAATATAACGGTTTCCAGCCCGTAACATCTTATAAAGGAGTTGTCCTCTATTTCTTCGACCGAGTACGGAAAATATAAAGTAGTCATTACTTTATTACTGCGCAGGTATTTTGTGCAAACCTTTTTAACGGGTTTACCCATGTACATTTCCGCGATAACCGTCTTTTCGTGTTCGTAACGTATATTCGCGATAGCGTATTCGCCGTCGTCGGAAAGCCAATAACTTATATTACCTGCCGGCTGCCATATCGAGCATTTTTTGCATACTCCGTTTTCGAAAACATGCTCAAAATTGCCGTATTCGAACGTGTCCGCTACAGATTTATCGCACGCGCCGCACGTGCAGGAATAATAGTAACGCGCTTTTTGTTTACATTGAGCCGCGGACGCCAGAAGTTCGGCATTTTCGACTTCTCTGTCGTATACGTGGGGCGTTTTCGAATCGGGCATAACGCGCACGTCTTTATGTGAGCAGCCCTCTCTGTCGCACGTCGCCGTTTCGGTGCCGTCCTCTGTGCAGGTGCCGTTGTTATCCGGAATATATTTCGTGAAAATATGCCCGTACGTGCCGTATTTCGTTCGGGTTTTGGTGGCGCTGCAGCCCGCTCTGTCGCACGTCGCCGTTTCGGTTCCGTCAGCGTAACACGTGGCGTTCTTGTCGTAAACGTATTCGGTGAACAAGTGTCCTTTGGGGTTTCCGCTCGAAAATACGATTTTGGGATCGTTTGACGAAGTGTGGCAATAATAACAACTTCTGTAGTAATACGCAGGCTGAGTGCAGGTCGCCTCGAAAGCGAAATACTGCGGCTCTGCCGCGTACCGGTCGAAACTATGTTCGCGTTTTTCGCCCCATTCGAACGTCTCTTCGCCCTTTTTTCCGCATACGGTGCAAGATTTATAGTACACGGCGCGGTTAAAGCAGTCCGCAGACGATTTATTGTACTTAGGTTCCACCACTTCGCCGAAAACGTGATCGTCGCTTAAATCACCGTACCAAAAAACGTTTTCCGAATCGTTTTCGTCGAACGCTCCGCACTTGCAGGATCTATAATATTCGGCAGAACTTATACATGTTGCCGGCGTTTTTATATAATCTTCAGTCGCAACTTCTCTGTCGTAAACATGTTCGCCGTAGCCGTATTCGGGCGCGGGAACGGTATCGGTTTCATAGCAAAATTCGGCGTCGCACACGGCGGTTTTCGTGCCGTAACTAAGGCAGTCTGCGTCGTGGTTATAGCGGTATTTCGTAAAGACGTGAGCAAGTGGTTCTCCGTACGCGAAAGTATCTTCTCCCTTTTCGCCGCATACGCAGGAATAAAAGTAACTTGCGGCATAGCGGCAATTCGCTTCACGGAAAAGATATTTTTCTTCGACGATTTTTTGATCGAAAACGTGCTCTCCGAATACGGTCCCGAAAAACGTTCCCGACTCGTTTTCGTCGAACGCTCCGCATTTGCAGGATTTATAATATTCGGCGACGTTCATGCACGTTGCAGGCGTTTTAAGGCAATACGTCCATTCGACTTCCTGGTCGTACACGTGAGGAAGCCGCGAATTCTCGTCTGTAACCGTATTCCCGATATAGCCGCAATTTTCACGCATGCATACTTCGGTTTTAGTGCCGTCGCGCTCGCAGGTAGCATTGTTATCGGAAACGAACGCAAAGTCGTGACCGAGCGGTGCGGTTATTTCTCCGTAGCGCGCGCCGCAAGCGCACGTGAAAATCGTGTAACCACTCTCTTCGCAAGTCGGCGGAATGATTTCTTTCGTGTATTCGTGTTCGTGCGCTTGTTCCTGACACGACGACGCCGAAAACACGGTTGCGGACAGCGCAATCGCTAAAAATATTATTGCCGTTATTATCTTTTTACGCATTTTTCTCCTTTTAATGATTGCCTTTACGCAATCGAACATGACCGCGGCTGAACGGAACAGCCGCCGCATACCCTCTCCGTCGGCTGGCGCCGCCACCTCTCCCGAAGGGCGAGGCTTTAAAAGTGCACCGACCAAACATTCCTAACTCAAAAGTTTTTTGCCTACTTTTTTACAAAAAAGTATGGCGGACAGTCGAGGACGCCTGTCCCTACAAATTAGGTTATAAGCGTTTCAATCAAATTTATCAATAATACATGCATACCCTCTCCGTCACGGCTGACGCCGTGCCACCTCTCCCGGAGGGCGAGGCTTAAAGTGCGTCCTCATACAATCAAAGAGCGTTGCGGGGTTTGGGACACAGCCGCGTAGTAGTCACCGGCGACTTTTTTGCTTCTTTTTTCTTCGCCTGAAAAAAGAAGATATATTTTCAATTAAAAAATCCAAACAACATAATTTCCGAAACACACAACCGATTAAAACGCTTTAAGTATATTTCCCGGAAATATACACTAAAAAAGAGCCACACCCTTTAAAAAGGCATGGCTACACTGCGATTTTATTAGTTTACTATTTTGCGTAACGACGATTGAATTTATCGATACGTCCGCCGGTTTCTGCCTGCTTCTGCTTACCGGTATAGAACGGATGGCATTTCGAGCAAACGTCTACCTTCAAAACGTCGCCTTTCTTGGTGGAACCGGTGACGAAAGTAGCGCCGCACGCGCAAACGGCAGTGACTTCATGATAATCGGGATGTATATCTTTCTTCATAATGGCACTCTCCTGAATTTTTAACTTACCAAACTATTATAGCGACTTTGGCTGCCTTTGTCAAGCGTTTACCCGTATTTTTTGCAAAATATCGTGTCGAACGGCTGAAAATTACGCACGGGGCGGTATTCTTTCGATGGTTACGCCTGCTTCGTGCAGCAGTTGCATGGAAAATTCGTCGGGATAGCCCTGTTCGTAGACTATGCGCGAAATGCCGCTGTTTATAATCATTTTCGCGCATATGGTGCAGGGCTGGTGCGTGCAGTAAAGCGTTGCGCCCACGATGCTCACGCCCATGCGAGCCGCCTGAATGATGGCGTTCTGCTCGGCGTGCGTGGCATAGCACAATTCGTGCTGCGTTCCGCTGGGAATATTGAGTTTGCGGCGCAGGCACTCGCCCTTTTCCTTGCACGACTTGATACCGCTGCTGGCGCCGTTGTAACCGGTGGTGAGAATTCTCTTATCCTTGGCGATGACCGCTCCCACCTGTCTGTTTTCCTGAAAGCAACTCGACCAGGTGGCAACCTGTTTTGCCATATCCATGAATCTGTAGTCCCATTTACTCCACTTTTCTTCCATAAAGGCACCTCTGTAGCGATTTTCTACGCCTATTTTATCACAAAAACGAAAAGCGGTCAAGCGTAGCGACGCACTTTAATCTTAAACTTTCCGAAAAGCGCGAGGGGATCGGCTTTGCCGGGAACAGGCGCGGACACGACTGCATTTACGGTTGCTCTCGAATTACGATTTTACTCCCGATAGCAGAATAGTTCTCTTTTCGGGCATAATAGTCTATTGTTTTTTACCGATAGAGGCATTATAATAAAGTTATTAAAGGTGTAGCAATATACCGATACAAGAAATAAGGAGATTTGTATGAAAAAGTTTTTAAAAGCGACGCCGATTATCGTTCTCGGAATTGTTTTGTGTCTGTTGTGCGCATGCAGTCCTGCGGTCGAAACGCCGTCGGATAGCGAAAAAGAAACTTACTCGGTAAACTTTATCGTGGACGGCGAAACTTACAAAACCGCTACTTCCGATCAGAGCGGAAAAGTTGCGCTTCCCGACAATCCGACCACCGACGAAACTCACGTTTTCGAAGGTTGGTTCACCGACAACCAAACGTTTGCCGTTCCCTTCACCGCAGACACGGTCGTGAGCGAGAACACAAACGTTTACGCCAAAATCTCGAGAAAAGTTTTCTCCGTAAACTTTATCGTGGACGGCGAAACATATAAAACCGCGACTTCCGACCAAAGCGGAAAAGTTGCGCTTCCAGAAAATCCGACCACCGACGAAACTCACGTTTTCGAAGGTTGGTTTACGGATAACCAAACGTTTGCCGTTCCCTTCACCGCCGACACGGTCGTAAGCGAAAACACAAACGTTTACGCTAAAATCTCGAGAAAAGTATTCTCCGTCAACTTTATCGTGGACGGACAGACTTACGCAAGCGTCGAAGCGGACGAGAACGGAAACATCCGCATGCCCGACGATCCCGCTTTGGGAACGGGATATATCTTCGAAGGCTGGTTCACCGACGACGGAACGTGGCTCGAACGCTTCGATCCGCAGACTCCCGTCACCCGAAACGTCGAAGTATTTGCCAAACTCTATAAATACGTTTTAAATCCCGAAGGCAACGCGACAATCGATACTCTTAACGTCGGCTCGAAAGTGTGGAGCAGCAACGACTACACGTTTACGAGCCTGCCGCAATCGCTTATCGGCAAGCCCTACGTTCTGTGGACGATTAACGGACCGAACACCGCGACCGCAATCAGAAGCGGCTGGGTGTACGCAATAACCGGCGAAGCGCTCAACTTCGGACACGAAGCGTCGCAGGTCGAAGTTTTGGACGGCTACAACTTTACGATGCTCGATCGGCAGTACTGGAACATCTGGTCGGCAGCGCTCAAAAACAATATCATATTCGAAAAACAGGTCGAGAAAGGCGACTCGTTTACGCTCGGAAGATGGTCGGTGCTTATCATGTCCGACGAAAAACTCGACCTCGAAGCAGGCGAGCCCATTGAAAAGGACGCCGATCTTGCAGTACTTAAACCCTCCGCCGGCGACGTTGCCATGAACATGGCACTTTCCGCAAAAGTATTCACCGACCGCGCGCAGTACACTTTCTACGACATGCCCTATTGGCTTGCCGGCAAAAACTACATTCAGAACGCTTACGGCTCGAAATCGCACTCAGCGACGGCGATCAAAAGCGGATTCGTGTACATGCTGACCAGTAAAGCAGGCAACATAAGCCTTGTAAACAGTCTTACCGCTGCCGGTTGGAGCGACGTTACCTCCTCTATTCCCGAAAACCTCAATCTGTTTGGCGACAGCACGCAAAAGGGCGCGTTCTTAAACGACACCTATAAAGGCTTCGCGCTTCTTAAAAAGCACGTCGAAAAAGACGAAACGATAACCTGGGCTCAGTGGGGCATACCCGTCTTTTCGGGCGAGTTGACCCTCTCGGACAATCTCGCGAAGTTTGCTCCCGCGGCAGACGGCGCGAAAGCGGCGAAGGCGCAAAACGAAATGCGTTTATTCTCCGACAGAACCTACTACGCCATGAACGGAATTCCCACCGCTCTCGAAGGTCTTACTTATTATTTGGACGGCATCGTAACCGGCGCGACCGTCAAAGCAGTGAGCGCAGGAACTGCGTATATGCTTATTCCGAGCGGAAACAAAGCGTACGAAGCGCTCGAAAAGGAAGTTATCGCGGCAGGATGGACGGTCGTGCAGCATAAGCCGTTCCGCCCGGCTGTGGGACTGCTTTTCAACAACAGGTTGTACCAAAAAGAAGTAGCCGAAAACGAGCAGATTCATTTCGGCAAATACAATATCATATTCGGCGCACCTTTGGATAACGAATCCGACTACTACGTCATGCCGTCGCTTTCAGTGGCAGCGGACATCATCGCGAATCCCGTCGGCGATTTATACGACACGAACAAGCAGAACTGGCTGGGCTGCCCCACCGTCGAGAAAACGTCTGGCGGCAGAGTGTGGAGCGGTTGGTTTACCGGCGGCAAACGCGAACTCGGCACCGGAAATTACGCGATAATAAATTACAGCGACGACGATTGCAAGTCCTGGAAAAAAGCGTTCGCGGTCGTTCATCCCGACACAGCCGTGCAGGTCACGAAACCCGAACTGTGGACGGCTCCGAACGGCGACTTGTGGCTGTTCTGGATTCAGCACACCGGAACGGGTAACTTCGACGGCAAAATGGGAACGTGGGCTTCGGTATGCAAAAATCCCGACGACTCCGCTCCCGTATGGTCGGAGCCGAAAAGACTTACCGACGGATATATGCGCAGTAAGCCGATAATTATAAATCGGGACGGCAAAACCGAATGGCTGTACGCGGCGTTCGACTGGATGCAGCCGCACTACACGCGTGTTTACGCTTCGACCGACGGCGGCGAAAACTGGACTCTTCGCGGAAAAGCCGAGTGCCTCGACACGTCCTCGGGCAAAAATAACCTCGACGACCCCGTACTCGTTCAGAAGCCCGACGGAACGCTGTGGCTACTGATTCGTCCGAGCCTATCTACCAAAGTGTACGAAAGTTTTTCTTACGACGGCGGCTACACCTGGACGCACGCTCGTCCCTCCTCTATCGAAGGTCCGCAATCGCGCTTCAACGTCGAACTGCTCGCGGACGGTAAAATGCTGATGGTGTTCCACGACGCGACCACGAGAACCATGCTCACCGCGTATCTTTCGGTCGACGGCGGCAAAAGTTGGCAGTATAAACTGCTGCTCGACAGTCGCAGTTACGTTTCCTATCCCGACACGATCGTAACGTCCGACGGCACGATTTACGTCATTTACGACCGCAACAGAACGACCGACCGCGAAATTTACATGACCACCTTTACGATTGACGACGTAATCGCAGGAAAATACGAGTCGGATAAGTCGCGCGCATCCTTCCTAGTGGATAAAGCCCACTCCGCTTAAAGTGCGGCGATTAAAAACGATATATTAAAAAAGACAAGCCGATAGGGCTTGCCTTTTTTATATTCCGTGTTTAGTTCAATTACGCTTTCATTGCTTCTTCGACTGCGACCGCGCATGCGACCGAAGCGCCGACCATCGGGTTGTTACCCATACCGATAAGACCCATCATTTCGACGTGAGCCGGAACGGACGAAGATCCAGCGAACTGCGCGTCGGAGTGCATTCTGCCCATGGTATCGGTCATGCCGTAAGAAGCGGGACCTGCAGCCATGTTATCGGGATGCAGCGTTCTTCCGGTGCCGCCGCCGCTTGCGACCGAGAAGTACTTGACGCCCTTTTCGACGCATTCTTTCTTGTAGGTGCCGGCAACGGGGTGCTGGAAACGCGTGGGGTTGGTGGAGTTACCGGTGATGGAAACGCCGACCTTTTCCAGCCACATGATTTTAACGCCTTCGCGGACGTCGTCTGCGCCGTAGCAACGTACTTTAGCGCGTTCGCCGTTCGAATAAGCGGTTTCTTTTACGATTTCGACCTTGTCGTTGAAGTAGTCCATCTTGGTCTGAACGTAGGTAAAGCCGTTGATTCTGGAAATAATCATAGCGGCGTCTTTGCCCAGTCCGTTGAGGATGACGCGAAGCGGAGTCTTACGAACCTTGTTCGCGCTCTTTGCGATACCTATTGCGCCTTCCGCAGCGGCGAAAGACTCGTGACCTGCGAGGAAGCAGAAACATTCAGTTTCTTCTTCGAGCAGCATTGCGGCGAGGTTACCGTGACCGAGACCGACTTTTCTCTGCTCTGCGACCGATCCGGGGATGCAGAACGCCTGCAGTCCTTCGCCGATTGCGCGAGCGGCGTCGGCAGCCTTGGTGCAGCCTTTCTTGATTGCGATAGCGCAGCCGAGGGTGTACGCCCATTTAGCGTTTTCGAAGCAAATATTCTGAATTCCTTCGGTGATTTTATAGGGATTGAAGCCCTTGTCGGTGCAGATTTTGAGCGCGTCGTCAAAATCTTTGATACCGTACTGCTTCATTATAGCGGAGGTTTTTGCCTCTCTTCTTTCATAACCTTCAAAAGTTACAGCCATTGTTATTACCTCCTTATTCCTTACGGGGATCGATGAACTTGACCACGCCTTCTTCCGCGGTGAATCTGCCGTAGTGTCCGGTAGCGGCTTTAAGCGCTTCGTCCGCGGTCATGCCGGCTTTGATCTTGTCAAGCATAACGCCCAGTTTGATATATTCGTAGCCGATGACCTGGCTGTCCTTGTCGAGTGCGAGTTTGGTGATGTAGCCTTCGGTCAGTTCGAGATAACGAACGCCCTTTTCTTCGGTGGAATAGATAGTACCGGTCATGGAACGCTGACCTTTTCCGAGGTCTTCGAGTCCCGCGCCGATAACCAGACCGCCTTCAGAGAAAGCGGACTGCGTTCTGCCGTACGCTATCTGGAGGAACAATTCCCTCATAGCGGTGTTGATCGCGTCGCAGACGAGGTCGGTGTTGAGTGCCTCTAAAATGGTTTTGCCGGGGAGAATTTCGCCCGCCATTGCCGCCGAGTGAGTCATACCCGAGCAGCCGATGGTTTCGACCAGCGCTTCGCGGATGATTCCGTCCTTGACGTTGAGGCTGAGTTTGCACGCGCCCTGCTGGGGTGCGCACCAACCTACGCCGTGCGTGTAACCGTTGATGTCCTGAATGTTGTAAGCCTGAACCCACTTTCCTTCTTCCGGAATGGGTGCCGGTCCGTGCTTGGGACCCTTGGCTACGCAGACCATTCTTTCTACTTCTTTAGAAAACTGCATAATTGCCCTCCAAAAATAATTTCGTCATGATTGTCCGATAAGGGCTACTCTCGCTTTCGCAGCGCATAAAGCCCGACGGACCGATTGTTATTATATCACATTTTCGCGCAATAAACAACTGTTTTCGCGCTTTTAATCAAACATTTTGCCGCTTGTTTTATCCGAACCGCGCCTCAGCCGAGGTCGGGCTTATCGATAAATTCGACTTCCCTCTCTCCCTTTATTCCGTCCGATTCGAACAAAACAATCTCGTTTTCGCCGCTATGCAGTATGCCGGCAGGCACGAACAGCGTTTTTTGCGGACCTATCTCCCAGTATCTTCCGATATTGAAGCCGTTGATAACGACGAATCCTTTGCGGAAGTTATCGGTTTTAAGGAAGGTGTCGAGCGGCTTATCGACCGTGAATCTGCCCTTATAAAAACGCGAATTTTCGTTTGAATCCGACAGCGCGAAATCCACCTTTCCGAGGTTATTCATCGGAAGCGTGTAAACGTCCCAGCCGAAGTGAATACGAGTGCCAAGAAGACATCTTCCGGGCAAGCCTTTCTTTCTCATGGACTTGGGTCCGAAGTTGGTTCTGCCCATGTTTTCGCAGAGAATCGAAAGCGTGTCGCCCTCTTTTGCCGAGAACGTCACGGCGTATTCCTTGTCGTTGACGTACACTATGCCGACGAGGCGGTCGTTTATATAAATCTGCGCGCGGTCGCCTATCTCGCTAAACGACAAACGCACGTTTTCGTAGTCGCGGTTCAGGCGCGTGCGGTAGAGAATATAGCCGTAACCGCTGCCGTACGTTTCCATCGCTCTCGGAACGGAAGAACGCTGAACTTCCGACAGATTTTTAAGGTTGTCGAAAAGGCTCGCACATTCGCCGAGTTTTACCTTTCCGTAAGCCGCCTTCGGTCTGTTTTCGGGGACGGGTGGCAAATCTTCTCCCGTGTGCTTTTGAATAACTTTACGCACTTCGAGATATTTTTCGGTTATGTCGCCGCACTCGGATAAAAGCGCGTCGTAGTCGTAACTCGTAACGTCCGGAGCGTACGTTTCGTAGTGATTGGCTCCGCTCGTAAAACCGAAGTTGGTGCCGCCGATAAACATGTAAAAGTTGACGCTGCCGCGATTGAGCATGTCGTCCACCACCTGTGCGTACGCTTTCGCATCGGTCGTGTGATGCTTTTCGTCACCCCAGGCGTCGAACCAGCCGTCCCACATTTCCATGCACATTTTGGGAACGTTCGGGAACATTTTGTCGTGCTCGGCGAAGTTCTCTTCCACGCGGCTGCCGAAATTGAGCGTGGGCAGGCAGCCCTCGGTCGTGCCGTCGAGAAGGTCTTGCCTGCTCGTTCCGTCGGACGTGAACAGAGGAACGTCTATTCCGCGCTTTCTGTAACCCTCGTACAGGTATTTTAAGTACTCCTTGTCGTCGCCGTAATAGCCGTACTCGTTTTCGCACTGCATCATTATGACGTTGCCGCCGTTGGTGCATAGAAGCGGCTTTATTCTTTTTAAAAGTTGGTCGAGATAACGGTCGAAATATCTGATGTACGACGCGTTCATGCAGCGTATTTCGATGTCCTCTTCCGACTGAATCCACCACGGAAGTCCGCCGAATTCGAACTCGGCGCAAATGTAGGGACCGGGGCGCACTATCGCCATAAGTCCCTCTTCCCGAGCGGTTTCGAGGAATTTTTCTATATCGAGAATACCCGAAAAATCGAACTCGCCTTTTTTCTTCTCGTGCAGAGTCCAGGCGCAGTAGGTTTCCACGCAGTTGCAACCCATAGCGCGCATTTTTTTGAAAATATCGCGCCAGGTTCCCGGCAGATTGCGGAAGTAATGCACCGCTCCCGACACGATTTTTATCGGTTTGCCGTCTTTATAAAACCGATTGCCTTTTATTTCGAACGTCATATTCTTCTCCCGTTTATTATATTTTAAGATAGCCTTTAAGCACTTTGAGCGTGTTGTATACTCCATAGATATGACTTCTTTCGTAGCCGTGACTTGCGTATACTCCGGCGCCTATCAGTCCGTGGCGGATGTCGTTGCCGGCGCGCAAAGTTGCCTCGACGTCCGAGCCGTAATGCGGATAAACGTCCACGGCGTAGTCGGCGTTTTCTCTTTTCGCGGCTTCGATAAGTCCGCGCACGACCGCGTAGTTATACGGTCCGCCCGAATCTTTTGCGCATATCGACACCTGTTTTTCCGTGCAGGCAAGTCCCTTTCCGACGCAGCCCATGTCCACGCTTATAGCCTCGGTAACGCCCTTCGGCACCGACGCCGAGCCGCCGTGACCCACTTCCTCGAACACGGTGACGTGAACGTAAGTTTTTCGTGGCAGAGCGATTTTCTTGTCGGCGATATATTTCGCGAAGCCGAGCAGAATTCCCACCGACAGTTTATCGTCCAAAAACCTGCTTTTGATATAGCCGCTTGCGGTGATTCGGCTGCGCGGCTCGAAACACACGAAGTCGCCGTTTTCTATACCAAGTTTTTTGACGTCGTCGGCGTTCTTAACGTCCTCGTCGAGCACGATTTCGATGCTGTCGAACGAACGCTTTACGTCGTTATATTCGCCGTTAACGTGCAGCGAAGCGTTTATAAGTTGCGCAGTGCCTTCGTAAACCTTGCCGCTGCCGGTGTACACGCGCACGTTTTCGGCTTCGGCGTTGTTGGCGTTCATTCCGCCGATATTGGTTATTTTAAGTCTGCCGTCGCCCTTGATTTCGCACACCATTCCGCCGAGCGTGTCGGTATGCGCTTCGAGCAGCAGCGCGTCGTCGGTATTCTCGCCGCCGAGGTCTATCATCGCTCCGCCTTTAACCGTTTTTTCCGCCCTGAATCCGAGCGAGGAAAACTCTTTTATGACCCACTCCGTCGCCTTGTCGGTAAAACCCGACGGACTGTCTATGCCAAGTAATTCGATTGCCTTTTTCGCGGCAAATTCCGCGTATTTTTCTTCCATGTTTTTTCTCCCGTCGCAATAGCGCGACCTAAACAGGCTCTCGCGGCTGAAATCACCGCTTTGTCCGCTTACGATATTTTTTCTTAGAATACCGCTATTCGATTATACCAAAAAAAAGAGCGACTGTCAATGCAGCCGCCCGAAAAAATATTTTATTTCGTCGTTGTTTTTCACTCGGGTCGCACGAAAAACGCAGCCCGTGCGGTTCAGTCGCGCACGCTTTCCACTCTCGCTATATAAGCGTCCTGCTCCGCTTTGCTTAAATTATTCCACAGAACGTTCCAGCCGCACACGCGGATCTGCAGTCCCGGGTATTTATCGGGATGAGCCTGCGCGTCGCGAAGCGTTTCAACGTCCAGAACGTTGAACTGAATCGCCATTCCGCCGCCGCGCATATAGGTTTTTATAAGCGAGCGCATGACTCCGAGCCCTTCATCTCCCTCGCATGCCGACGGATGCAGCATGAGGTCGAGGCAGAAACTTTCGGGATAAGTGTACGGGCGCACTTTGATCGCCGAGGAAATCGCCGCGGTAACGCCGCTGCGGTCGGCTCCTATCGACGGCGAGCCGTTTTTGGAATTCTCGTCGCCTTTTTTTCTTCCGTCGGGCGTGGCGAACGTTTTTTCGCCCTCCCACTTGAACTGCATCGCCGAGTGCATTACCGCTTTATACACGCCGCCTCTCGCGTTCGGGCGGTTGTTTACCTCGTTTGCGAAGTACGCCGCCATCGACGCCGCGTAAAGGTCGGTTTGCTCGTCGTCGTTACCGTACTTATGTACGCTGTTTTTTATATTAGCGCGCAGTCGTTCGAATCCGTTCCAGTCGCCGTTCAGCGCGGTTTTAAGCGTTTCGAGCGTAACTTCTTTTTTATCGTAGACGAACTCTTTAACCGCCATAACGCTGTCGACGAGCGTTGCGAATCCGCAGTTGAGAACGGACGAATTGTTGAATTTTACGCCGCACTGATAGGCGTCGGCGCCTTTTTCGAGCGCGCCTTTTATCGTTGCCGAATACATATTGGACGGATTGACGTACGCCATGTATTTTTCGTACCCGAGGGACGCGGCTATCGTCTTTTCGATAAGCGCGCTCCACTGTTTCGTTACAGCCGAATAAAAGTCCTCGAACGTATAAAACGGCGCGTTTCCGTCGGTTATTTCGCCCGTACGAAGCCCGAAATAATCGTTGAGATTTCGGTCAAAACCGTCGGAAAAGACGTATTCAACCGCTTTTGCTGCGTTTACATAGCCGGTTGCGGACGACACTTCGTTTGCGCGTACTCCCGTTTCGTAGCAGCCGCGAACGTCGCCTTCGCGCGCTTCGTCGCAGGTCGCTCCGTAACTCATCATCGCTCTGATCATGCCCGGTTCGCACACGAAAACGAAACTGCTTATTCCGCGCCGCACCATATCTAGAACCTTATTCAGAATGTCGTCCGGCGTGTTCTCGTTTACTTTGATCTGAATTTTGGGATTATAAATCCTCATTTCGTCGTACGCTTCGAGAATCAGTCGGGACAGATCGTTATATTTCGTGTTGCCGTTCTTGTCCGTTCCGCCGAGATACAGCGGCTGACCCCAGTAGTTGCCGATTGCCTGCCACTGAAAGAGGAAATATTTAAGCATTTCCTTAATCTCTTCGCGCGTAAAAACGCCGTTTTTAAGGTCGTTTTCGTAGAATCGCAACAGCGTTCCGTCCAATCCGTTTCCGAGCGAACGCACCTGATATGAGTCGAAGCACTCCGACACGATGAAGTAGATAAACACGGTCATCATTGCGTCGTAGATGTTTTCGGGCGCGCCGACCGCAATGCGGTTAAGACTGTCTGCGACGAACTCCGCTCGTTTTCCGCGCTCTCCCGGTCTTTCCGCGACTTTTTCGCGTGCCAGCGCGCATAACCTTCCGACGAATTCGCAAACGGCGTTATACTCGATTATTATGCCGTCGTAAAACGCGCGTTTTTCCTCCGTAAGTGTTCCGGATTTTTCGCATTTTGTCTTATATTCTTCGGCTCTGTTTTTAAGCCCTGCAAAACCGAGCGACAAAATACCGTCCCAGTCGGGCACAACGTGGTCGAAGTCGGGCCAGATGACAGCCGCTCCCGAGTCGCTCATTTTGCGCATTTCCTCTTTTATTTCGGGAATTTTGCCGTCGAAGACCTCGTCGTACCACTCGTTGAAAGTGACTGCGTTTGCCAGGCGGTTAAGCGAGTATATGCCCGGGAAAAAGTCGCTTTCGCCTATGTCGATTCTCGTGTTTTGCAGAACGTATTCGACGGCGCGCGCTTTTCGTTCGGGGTGCGAAAGACCTTTCGTTTTTTCGCGCACGGACTTCAAGCCCTCGCGTATCTGCTCGTCGGTCATGCCCGTTTTTTCGTCGAAGTCGTAGCCGTGGTACGCCATGCGCGCGTACGGATCGAACGGTTTGTCGCACAAGTGATATTTGTTTCGAATGGTTGCTCTGTCGCTGTCAAAAGTGAATTTCACCATAAATCGCATTTCTCCGTTTTATATCGGTAACGGTTTGTTGCCGTTATTTCCCAATAGTATACGCCCGAAAGCGAGGAAAATCAATGCACAAAAAGAACATTCATGCACATCTCTCCTACTTTTTTGAAAAAAAGTAGGCAAAAAACTTTTGAGTTAGGGGTAGTTTGTTGAACGCACTTTCTGCTTCTTTAAAGCCTCCTTTGCTATGCAAGGGAGGTGGCTTCGAGCGGCAGCGAGAAGTCGGTGGGATTATTATATTTACTTTTATATCGGCGCATATTAAAAACCCCTCTCCGTGGCGAAGAAGGGCGTTTGATACTCTCTTGGATCTTTCCTTATTCCCCTTTCCTTTTCATCACGCACACCGTTTCGACGTGGTCGGTCATGGGGAACATATCGAAGGGCTGAACTAAAGAGATTTCGTAGTTATCGGCAAGGATTTTGCAGTCGCGTGCGAGCGTTGCAGGGTTGCAACTGACGTAGACTAGTGTTTCGGGCGCGAAACTTCCGACCGACTTTAAAACGCTCTCGTCGCAGCCGCTCCTGGGCGGATCGAGCACGATAAGGCAGCCGTCCGCCTTATCCTTCAGCGTGGGCAGAACGTCCTTTACGTCGCCGAGAAGTGCGGTCATATTGCCGATACCGTTGTCCTTTTTCAGTTTGAGCGCCGACTGCGTGGCTTCGCGGTTAATTTCGATACCGATAGCCTCTCGGGCGACTCCGGCGAGCATGGCGGTCATGACTCCTGCTCCCGAATACGCGTCGATAACCGTTTTCGCGCCTGCATTCGAGACGATTTCGCGCACTTTATTATAAATTGCCGAGCGGATAAAGTCGTTCACCTGAAAAAAACCGGCAGGATGCACGAAAATTTTCAGTCCGTCGATTTCTATCGGCTTCTCGTCGCCGCAAACGAGAGTCCACTCGTCGCCGAGAATGACGTTGTCGTTCCTTTTATTGACGTTGAGGTACAGCGAAAAATCGGTAAACTTTTCTTCGAGAATACGCTTAAAATCGCCGAGATCGATTTTTTTTGTAGCGACCACGGCGACGCACAACCGTCCGCCGACCTCTCTTACGACCAGATGCCTGACGTCGCCCCTGCCGCTCGCTTCGTCGTAGCCTTTATAGTCGCTTTGGCTTAAAAACCGCTTAAACGCGGCGATAACGCCCGAAAAACGCTCGGGCTGAAGCATGCAGTCGTTCGTTTCGACTATGCGATGCGAATTGACCGCGTACAGTCCCACGACCGTTTTCCCGTCTTTAATTCCGACCGGCAGACTCATTTTGTTGCGATAGCGCAAAGTTTTATCGCTCGGAACCACTTCTTCGATTTCGGGCGACATTCCCTCTTTTAAAAACGCAGCCCTCACCGCGCCGCGCTTTTGCTTTAACTGCTCTAAGTAGGCGACGTGCTGAAGCGTGCAGCCGCCGCACTTACCGAACGACGGACAGACGGGATTTACTCTGACGGGCGAAGGCTCGCCCATGCGTTCGGCGACGATAGCGTAGCAATAGCGCTTCTTGACGCACACGATTTTCGCCATGCACGTTTCGCCGGGCAGAGCGTCCTTAACGAACACGACGACGCCGTCCGCTCTTGCCACTCCCTCTCCGTTCATGCCGATACTTTCGATATTGAGCCGTACAATCTGATTTTTTTCCACTTCTTCGTCCTCGCTCGCCGCGCGGCACACGCAAAAGGCAGTCCGCTTTTACGAACTACCGAAAATTGCTATCCGATTAAATCCGAAAAAAGGCGCAAGCGCGTTTATCTGCGCCCACGCCCCGATTTTTCGATAACGTCAGTCTACGATGAATTCTTTAAGGTCTGCGAGCAGATCGTCGCACTTGTCGTCGTGAACTTCCATGGTTACGGGTTTGCTGAGGTCAAGGCTGAAAATTCCGAGAAGCGACTTTGCGTCGATGAGGAATCTTCCGCTGCGCAAATCGATTTCGTAGGGATATTTATTCACCACGTTTACGAATTTTTTAACGCTTTCAGCCATTCCGAGTCCGATTTTTACAGATTTCATTATTATTTCCTCCGGTTGGTTTTTTGATTTTGAGATTTCGGTCGCTTCACACGACCTATACGCGTACATTATACCCGAAAAAAAGGAAAAATGCAACCTTTTTTACACACAAAATTTTTATACTCTCAATTGCTTGCAAAAAGGTAAAATTTTTGCTAAAATAATAGGTGAAGTAACGGATTTTTCGTCGGGAGGAACGTATTATGACCGATTATAGTTTTAAATTTCATAAACCGGAGGACATCGCGAGTTTCAAAGCGGCAGCCGACGAACTTATCGGTAGCAAATACATCCTTGCCGAAAAGCGCATTTCGGACCTGCTGAAAACCATTGCCGAAAACGCAGGACTACTGAATCTATTCAAAACCGCGCTTCAGGGCTACAACTACTCGGTGGAATTCAACAAGTCGCGCGTGGCGAGCAAGGGCAAAGTCCGCCTCGTTCTCCCCAAAAATCAGGCGCGCAAAATAGCGTACGTTTTCTGTCTTCTGATGGAATTCGATACCAAAAAGCGCAGCCTTAAACAATTCCTCGACGAATACTACTTTATGCCGCAGCCCAACGCCTCTCTGGCTTTGTGGACGAAAGACATGATAACCGTGTTTAAAGAAGTAACCGAATACCTCTATCTCAACGGCATAGAAACGCTGCTCGACGACGAGGACGTCAACTATTCGCTCCGTCGGCAAGTCGGCGAAATTCTGGAAAACATGAACGCTCTTATCGTCCGCTCGACCGAAATAGGCACCGACACCAAACGCGACCTGTTCGTCGTCCTCTCGGCGATCGAAAACTCGCTGACCCCGACGAAAGCCGACAATCTCGGCGCGCTTATAGTCGGGCTGAGGTACATAATCGAGCAAACCGGCATCGCACAGCAGTTTTCCGCCTACATGATCGAACTTAAAAGTTCTCTTATGGCTGCCGATCTTATTTAACTCAATCGCCCGAAAATAAGAAAATCCCTTTTTTATTCCGCTATATACGAAAAGTACCGACGTTTCCGCCGGTACTTTTTTATCGTTTCGTTCGATTATAAGCCGCTTTATTTTTTGCGCTTAATCACGACTGCCGCCGATAAAAGCGTCATTAAAGCGAGTATGCCTGCCGTGAGCGCGTCGCTTTCGGTTTTGGCTTTGCACGAGCCGCAACCGGAAGAACCGGATTCGTTTTCGAGTTTTGCGATGCTCTCGGTTTTAGTGGTGCCGCATTCCGAGCAGGTGAAGGTTTTTTCGCCCTCTTTTTCCGTCGTGGGCTGACGGGTGATTTCGCCGTCGTTCCACTTATGCTCGGT
>CAKQDN010000014.1 GCA_934229275.1 uncultured Clostridia bacterium
GCGTTACCCTGAATTGCCTCGACCTTATAGACAATAGAACACGTCTTGGCGATATAATCTCTTCCTGCCGTTTCGGGAAGAACGATTTCAACGGACACCGTTTTGTTACCTTCGCCGACAGCCAGCGTTTCGTAGTTGCCGACAGCGGTTACTCCGTCGTAAGAATTGCCGTCAAGCGACACTTCGAGTCCGCCAAACAAGCCGTCGTCCTCCGCGCACTCGACTATCGTACGGAACTTAACGGTGACGGTGCTTTCGTTTGCAACTTTGATATTAAACTTAATACCGTCGCCGGGCACCATATTATCGAGTTTAAGTCCGTCGGAACCGAAAGTCGCGGTGGCTTCGTACATGTTTCCGTCGCCTGCGGCATATTCGGTGTTCAGGCTCTTGGTCTGAACGCTTTGTTGGTCAATCGCGGCAGTTACTTTTACGGTTGCGGTGCCGACTGCGATGTTTACGTTTGCTTCGCTCGTAAAGATTGCAAACGTTGCGCCGGCGATAAGGCTTGCGCAAAGAGCGATACTCATTACCGCACCGAGAAAAGTTTTGCTTTTGAAAAACTTTTTCATTCCTTTTTAACTCCTTTAATGATTTTTTGAATTGTGTTCGCTTTCGTAAAGTTTCATGGATTACTATATTCGGCGAACAAATTTTTTTACCGAAAAAGTCGTCCGCTCGATATGAACGGACGACTTTCGTTTGAAAAAATCGAATATGTTATCAATTAGTTTTTAGGCGAATAGTTGGGGCTTTCCTTGGTGATGGAAATGTCGTGCGGATGGCTTTCGATAAGCGACGCGTTTGTGATTTTTACGAACTTCGCGTTTTTACGCAGGTCTTCTATCGTGCGCTGACCGACGTAGCCCATACCTGAACGCAGTCCTCCCATAAGTTGATAGACGATGTCGGCGAGCGGTCCGCGATAAGGCACTCTTCCTTCGACGCCTTCGGGAACCAGTTTTTTATTGCCTTCCTGGAAGTAACGGTCTTTGCTGCCGAGCGGCATTGCTCCGAGCGAACCCATACCGCGATAGGACTTGAACGTTCTGCCCTGATAGATTTCGGTTTCTCCGGGGCTTTCTTCGGTTCCGGCGAACAGAGATCCGAGCATGACGGCATGCGCGCCTGCGGCAATTGCTTTTGTGATGTCGCCGCTGTACTTGATTCCGCCGTCGCCTATTATGGTTTTATTGTATTTATCGGCAACTTCCGCGCAGTCCATTATTGCGGTGAGTTGCGGCACGCCTATGCCGGCAACTATACGGGTCGTGCAGATAGAGCCCGGTCCCATACCCACTTTAACGACGTCCGCTCCGCGCTCGTACAACGCTTCGGTCGCTTCTTTGGTAGCGACGTTTCCGGCGATAAGAGTGACGTGCGGATATTTTTCCTTTACTTTTTCGACCGCGTCGAGAACGCCGATATTGTGTCCGTGAGCGGAATCGAGGACTATGCAGTCCACTTTGGCGTCGACGAGGGCGGCTGCTCTGTCCATGAAATTACCGGTACTTCCGATTGCCGCGCCGACGAGCAGTCTGCCGTTTTTGTCTTTTGCGGAATTGGGGTACTGAATGGCTTTTTCTATATCTTTTATAGTGATAAGCCCTTTAAGGCGGAAGTTTCTATCCACGATGGGGAGTTTTTCGATGCGGTGTTTGCCGAGTATTTTCTGCGCTTCTTCGAGCGAAGTGCCTTCGGGCGCAGTGACAAGGCGATCTTTGGTCATTATGTCGCCGATCTTCTGCGTGTAGTCGGTTTCGAAGCGCATATCGCGGTTGGTGAGAATTCCCACGAGTTTTCCGTCGTGATCGGTGATGGGAACGCCGCTTATGCGGTATTTACCCATGAGCGCGACGGCGTCGCTTAAAAGACATTCGGGATAGAGATAGAACGGGTCGGTGATGACGCCGTGTTCACTTCTCTTTACTCGGTCGATGTTTTCTGCCTGCTCGTCTATCGACATGTTTTTGTGAATTATACCTATGCCGCCTTCACGAGCCATGGCGATTGCAAGACGCGACTCGGTTACGGTGTCCATTGCCGCGGACATAAGCGGAATGTTTAGCGTTATGTCGTCGCTAAGACGTGTGGTGATGTCCGCCATGTTGGGGGTGAACGACGATGCGCCGGGTATGAGCAGTACGTCGTCGTAAGTCAATGCTTCCTTTACGATTTTATTCATATGTGCCTCCGTTTCACTTGTTTTCTTTGTATTTTTCCATGCAATAGTCGCACAGAGTCTCTATCGATTCGAAGTTTTCGATTCCTTCGATTTTTCCTGCTTCGCTATCCGGGTGCGCCGCTTTGTACTCTTTCGCAAAACCGGCGTAGACGCTTATCCGGAACAGTTTTTTCAGTTCGGGATTTTCGCTGTCGATGCTTTTAGCCGCTTCGAGCATGTTCTTATCGTAAAAATCGAAAAATCCGTTTTCTTTCAATCCGTCGCTCAAACCGTTTTTAACGCAGTAATCGACGTATAAAGCCGCCTGACGAACGATATACGCGCGCTCGTCCTCGCTTAACTCTTTTTCCGTCACGACCCGGGCAAGGTCTTGCAACGAAACGTACTCGCCGCGGATAAAGAATTCGGTTTTGCCAGACATCAGACGAGCGTTATACAGCGACGCCGTGTAGTAGTCGATAGAATCACAAAAGCGTATGTGCAGAATTCGGTTGCCCTTGATGCTTTCCACGGTTTTTCTGTCAAGTTCGGCATAATACTCTTTCACGCCGCTCTTTGTCAGCAGCATGGCGCAGTATTTCTCCGCTCCGCGCGCATATATACGAGAATCCGACTGCGACAAATCTTTCTCGGAAAGAAGCGACAGTGCGCGGTCGGCGGTTTTTTGCACTCGGCTTATGTCCGAATTCTCGTTCGTGGCGTTGACCGCGAATTTATAGGCGAGCGCTTTATATCCGGCAAACGAATAGAAACTTTCCGCGGCGGACGGGAACAACGCGACAAACGCGATAAGCACCAGCGCGATCAGAACAATCGTGTATTTCATCGTTTCGAGCGCAAGATCGAGTATTGACGAAAAACCCGATTGATTTTTATTCGATTCCGCAGATTCCATACATACCTCCTCGAACGTGTTTTGTATATTTTATCACAACGCAAAATTTTTTTCAATCGTTTTTGACCGCATTACGGAAATTTTTAGCGTTCGGTCCGTTTTTAAAATCGAAAAAGCGGTTTTGGGGGACCGCTTATCGGATAATTTGTAAAATTCTTATTGTTTGCGAGCCGCCGCCACTTTTCCGCTTTCGGGGTCGATGAGCACCGCTATGGTTTTGTCGGATGCAGCCTCGGGCACAAACGAAACGTACCAGTAGTATTTTCCGTCCGCTCCGAGCGGATTATTGACGTAGCGCACATATATTTCGCCTGCGAATTTTCCGTCGCTCATGTAAGGCGAAAGACTTTCTTCGAGTTCCTTTACCGCTGTTTTAAGTGCGTCGTAACCACCGATTTCGCCTTCCTTTCCCGCTTTTTTAAGCGCAATCGTAACCGTGGTGTTTCCGTCGTTAATCGCGACTTCCGCATTGTCGCAGGTCGTCCGGCTCATGAATTCGAACGAATAACTGTCTTTATAGGGGTGTCTGAGCGCGCTTCCCTCGGTCTTTTTGCCGTCCGCCGTGAGCGTTACGGTGAGCGTTTTGTCGGTCATCGTGCGCTTGGGGGTTACGGTTATAAGCGTGTAGTCGCTTTTGTCGCTGCACTTTCCGTCGATTTCGAACGGATTTTCGCGGTAGCCGGACACGAGTTCGACGGAATATCTGTCATCCTCGCCCGAACAGACTTCGCTTCTGTACTCCGATACCGAACGCAAAAGAGCGTCCTCTTCCGTCTTGCATGCGGCAAACGTCGCAAGCGTCATAAACGCCAAAAACGCTATTAACGTAGTTTTCAATATTTTCTTCACTTTTTCGCTCCTTCGTCCGCCTCTATTCACGGCAAACGTCACGTTTTTCTACAAACATTATATTTGCGGCTTTTCCGTTTTAGAATACGGCGCGAAAAAAATCTGGTATTGCTTTTTTATCGCGTTTTGGTTATTTACATATGACCAATCGAGTGCTATCATAAAGCGGTATAAAAATTTTTCCCTCGGAGGCTTGATATGAGCGAAGAAATCAAAAAGACAAACATGAACGATTCCGCCGTCAATGCGGAAAAAGACAAAAAAGAACCGTTAAACACCAAAAGCAAAGGCTATATATCGGCAAAAAAGATATGCTATGTGGCGGTTTTCACCGCGCTTAACGTGATTATGAGCATGTCCGTGCTATCCGTCCCCGTTCCCGGCGGACACATGTACTTAAACGACATAATCATAACTCTTGCATCGCTCGTTCTCGATCCCGTTTCCGCTTTTATCGCAGGCGGCGTGGGAGCGTTTCTCGGCGACCTGATATTTTACCCGAAAGCGATGTTCGTTTCCCTGGTCGTTCGCGGCGTTCAGGCTGTGGCGATTTCGCTGATCTCGGGCAAAAAAGACAAACTTGCTCCGCTGTGGCGCGCAATCGTTGCGGTATGCGTCGGCGCGATAATAATGATAGCCGGCTATACTTTCGGAAGAGCGTTCATATACGGTACTCCGGCGGCTTCGATCGCAAAACTGCCGTTCCAGATACTTCAGGCGGTGGTCGGAGCGATAATCGGCACGTTCCTGCTGTACGCGACTCCGATAAAACGCTACGCTTTATTCGTTCCGAGAGAACGGTAAACGCGATTAAAGCAAATAATTTTACCCGATTTTTACAAAAAATTCCGCTAAACCGTTGATTTATTCGCGCGATTGATATATAATATGTGCGGACAAAATCAAGGAGGCCTCTTAAACCTATGAAAAGCATACTGGTTACCGGCGGAGCGGGTTATATCGGCTCGCACACCGTGGTAGAACTCATCAATCAGCACTACGACGTCATTGTCGTGGATAATCTCGTAAACGCAAGCGAGGAAAGTCTTAACCGCATTAAGCAAATCACCGGCGTTATGCCCAGATTCTATAACGCAGACATTCGCGACAGAGCGGCAATGGACAAAATTTTCGAAGAAAACGACATCGACAGCGTTATTCATTTTGCCGGTCTTAAAGCGGTGGGCGAAAGCGTTAAAATTCCGCTTGCCTACTACGACAACAATATTTACGGAACGCTGGTTCTGCTCGAAAGCATGGCGGCTCACAACGTGAAGAAAATCGTGTTCTCTTCCTCCGCAACCGTTTACGGCGATCCCGAACGCTTGCCCATCGACGAGAATTGCCGTCTTTCCACCACCAATCCGTACGGTTCGACCAAGCTTTACATCGAAGGAATTCTGCGCGACCTGTACACTTCGGATAATAGTTGGACGGTAGTGCTTCTGCGCTACTTCAACCCCGTGGGCGCACATTCTTCCGGACTTATCGGAGAAGATCCCAAGGGCATCCCGAACAACCTCACGCCGTACATCGCTCAGGTTGCGTGCGGTAAGCGCGAAAAAGTCAGCGTGTTCGGAAACGACTATCCCACTCCCGACGGAACGGGTGTGCGCGACTACATTCACGTCGTCGATCTTGCGCTCGGTCATATAAAGGCAATCGAAAAATGCGATAAGCCCGGCGTTTATACCTACAATCTCGGAACGGGAATCGGTTACAGCGTTTTAGATGTCATTCACGCATTCGAAAAGGCTTGCGGACACGCAATCCCCTACGTCATTGCCCCGAGACGCGCCGGTGACATAGCAACCTGCTACGCATGCGCGGACAAGGCAAAAAAAGAATTGGGCTGGGTCGCTACCCGCAATCTCGACGATATGTGCGCGTCGCTGTGGAAATGGCAGACCATGAATCCGGACGGATTCGCAACAAAAAAGTAAAATTTTTCCGACCTACAAACGAGCGCAAAAACTTTTCATCGGGACATACTACCGATAAATTCTTATGCGGAGGCGTATTATGAAAGAAATTACCGTAACTGCAGACAATTTTACCAAAGAAGTTACCGACTCTTCCCTTCCCGTTATCGTGGATTTTTGGGCAAGTTGGTGCGTTCCCTGCACCATGATGTCGGGCGTTATAGCCGAAATTGCCGAAGAATACGGCGGAAAAATCAAAGTGGGCAAAGTCAACGTCGACGAAGAGGACACTCTTGCCGAGCAGTTCAACATCGACGCCATCCCTGCCGTTTATCTTTTCAAGGACGGCAAAGTCGTCGCTACCTCTCTCGGTTATAAAACCAAAGACGCACTCTTAAAAGAACTGGGGCTGTAACGGCACGCAGACTTTTATTCTGCGCGGAAAATTTGCAGCAAGATACAAAACCGACGAGTTTAAATTCGTCGGTTTTGTTTTTTATTCGTCTATTGCGTTGACAAAATCATAAACTCGTTATATAATTATTAACGAAAAATCGGAGGAAGTCATGCAGTATATTCAGGACGTATTAACCGAACTTAAAACCAAAAATCCGGGGCAGGACGAGTTTATTCAGGCGGCGACGGAAGTGCTTACTTCTCTTGCTCCTTTAATCGAAAAACGCCCGGAATACCGCAAAAATGCCATTTTAGAGCGCATTACCGAGCCCGACAGGCAGATAATTTTCCGCGTTCCGTGGGTAGACGACGGCGGCAACGTTCGCGTAAGCAGAGGCTATCGCATTCAATTCAACAACGCGGTCGGTCCGTACAAAGGCGGTCTGCGTTTTCATCCTTCGGTTAATCTCGGAATTATCAAATTTCTCGGATTCGAGCAGATTTTCAAAAACAGTCTTACCTCTCTTCCGATAGGCGGAGCGAAAGGAGGCAGCGACTTCGATCCGAAAGGCAAATCGGACGCGGAAGTTTTCCGTTTCTGCGTTTCGTTCATGACCGAACTGTATAAGTACGTCGGCGCGGACGTGGACGTGCCTGCCGGCGACATAGGCGTCGGCGCGCGCGAAATCGGGTATTTGTTCGGGGCGTACAAGCGCATTACCGGACTACACGAGGGCGTTTTAACCGGCAAAGGTCTGTCGTACGGCGGCAGTCTGATCAGAAAAGAAGCAACCGGTTACGGGCTTATTTACTTCCTCGAGAACATGCTCGGCGCAAACGGCATGGGTTTACAAGGCAAAAAAGTCGTTATATCGGGTTCGGGTAACGTTGCGATTTACGCAGCCGAAAAGGCTATCGCGTCCGGCGCGAAAGTGATTGCCATGTCCGATTCGGACGGTTACGTTTTCGACGGCGACGGAATCGATCTTGCCTCGGTCAAGCAAATTAAAGAAATAAATCGAGGTCGCATTAAAGACTACCTCTCTTTCCGCAAAAGCGCCGAATACGTTTCGGGAAAAGCCGTCTGGGAAGTCCCATGCGACGTTGCTCTTCCATGTGCCACGCAAAACGAACTTACCGAAAGCGACGCGAAAACGCTGATCGAAAACGGCGTTATCGCGGTTGCGGAAGGCGCGAACATGCCCTCTACTCTGTCCGCAATCGAACGTTTCAGAACGAGCGGCGTGCTGTTTGCTCCGGCAAAAGCGGCGAACGCAGGCGGCGTTGCGGTTTCCGCTCTCGAAATGGCGCAGAACAGTCAGCGTCTTTTCTGGACGGCAGAACAAGTGGACGATCGGCTTAAAGCGATAATGAAAAACATTTATTACAGTGCATACTCTTGCTCCGAACGATACCTGGTACCCGGCGATCTCGTTTCGGGAGCAAACATCGCAGGATTTATACGCGTTGCCGACGCTATGCTCGCTTTCGGGCCGCAGTAAACGAGCAAAAAACCGAGTACTATGTCACGCATAGTACTATAAAACACTAAAAACGACGCAATTATACGCAATTTTATTTGATTTTTACGATAGTGCAAGGAGATTTTGAAAATGCCTTTTATTGAATTCATATGTCCGAAGTGCGGAAAAACGACCGAGGAACTGACTAAAGCGGACGGAAAAAAGTTGCTCTGCCCCGACTGCATGACAGAAATGGAGCAAAAATACTCGGGAAAATGCTACGTCAATCAAAGACAACCTGAGCACTGCTCGGGCAACTGCTCGACTTGTAAAGGTTGCGGAAAATAAGGAGAAAATTATGGATGAATTGTATTTGAGAAGAAGCGTTCGCTCCTACCTCGATAAGCCCGTAGAACGGGAAAAACTTATCGACGTGATAAAAGCAGGTACCTGCGCTCCCTCTGCTATGAACAACAACGAGCGGCAGTTTACGGCGATAGTGAACAAAGACGTCAAAGCGCAGTTATGTAAAGCCGTGTGGGACACGCTCGACAAAAGTTTCCGGGACAGAATTCTCGGAAGAACGGGCGGCGCGCCGAGTTTCTTTTACGACGCACCCGTGCTTATAATCGTTTCGACCGATCCATTCGCCCACTGCCCGGCTGCCGACTGTGCCGTGGCTCTCGAAAACATGTTCTTAAAAGCGACCGAACTCGGACTTGCGACCTGCTGGATAAATCAACTCGTTTCGACGTGCGACAGCCCCGAAATACGCGAAGTGCTCGGCATAGCCGGCGTCCCCGCCACCCACAAAGTTTACGGAGCGTGTGCGCTGGGCTACTCCGACGTTCCGAGCAAAAAAATAACCGAAAAGGAAAATAAAATAGTCATCTGCGACTAACAGGAGATACTTATGATAAACAAGAAAATCAATCTTTCCGAAAAATACGCCATTCCCGGCAACTCCACGCTCGAATTTTTCGTTCATTCCGACACGAAAGAGATGCATCCTTTCGTTCAGGACCTTCCCTGTATGCTGGTTTGCCCCGGCGGCGGTTATTGGTTCACGTCCGAGCGCGAAGGCGAGCCTATCGCTATCGATTTTTACAACAGAAATTACAACGCGTTCGTTTTGTGGTACGATATTTCGCAGTCGGGAGCGCGCTATCCGCTCGCTCTTACCGAACTTGCGTGCGCGGTGGACTATATACGCAAAAACGCGGCGGAACTGCACGTAAATCCCGATAAAATTTACGTTTCGGGCTTTTCGGCAGGCGGTCATCTCGTGGCTAATCTCGCAAACTACTGGCACGACCTCCCGGGCGATTTTATCGACCCGAAAACGCTCGACGCAAAGCCGAACGCGATCGTTCTGGGCTATCCCGTAATATACCCCGAAAGTCACATGGGGTCGTTTGAAAATCTTTTGGGCGACAGACTGAAAACCGACGGTGCGCTTGTCGAAAAACTGTCGCTCGACAAAACGGTTACGGACAAAAATCCGCCGTGTTTCGTGTGGACGACGTTTGAGGACAGAACGGTTCGCCCGGACGCCACGCTCAGGTATGCCGACGCCCTCAATAAAGCCGGAGTCGTCTGCGAGTGCCACGTATTCCCCTACGGCGGTCACGGCGCGGCGTGCTGCGACAACAGAACGATCGTCGGCGCATGCGAAGGCATCGACAGAGCGCAAATCTGGTTCGATCTGTGTGCGGAATTCCTTAAAAGCCTTTAACCGAACATTTTTAGCGTAAACACGTTAAAAACGCCCTCTTTTAACCCAAGAGAGCGTTTTTTATATGACGATTTTCGTCGTTACATGGTCATGCTGCCCTGTTCGTTGTCCACGACGCGCAGAATGTTCGCCTCATCCCCGGTAACGGCGTCGATATACACGAAGTAGTCGAGTCCGGTGTACTCGCCGGCAAATTCGTAGCAGAATTTCTCCTTTTCGCCGACCGGTATCACACAAAGGCGCGAACTTACCACGGTTATTTTCGGGCTGACTTTTGCCATTGCGGCTTGCTCTGATATTGCAGGAGACAGTGTTCTTTCCTTGCTCTTTTCGCAATAACCCGAACATTCGAAGCCCACTATTTTACCGCTCGGAAGAGCCGTTTTGACTTTCACGAGGTCGGTGTAATATATCACTCCGTTCACTTCCGGGGCGAGATTGATGACTGCAACGTCGTCGGTAGCATTATACCACACCGCGACAAGATCGGAAAAACCGAGATTTTTCATATACTCAACCGCTTTTTCTTCGTGGTACGCTCTTCCCGCTCCGCCGCTTTCACTCTCGTTTTGCGCGGAATTGCTTACAGGTTGCATATTCATCATGACGGGAACTCCTCCTTTTTTTGTAAGAGTGAGCGCGCACGCTCTTCCGTCCACGCTTCCGTCGAGATAAAACGTTTCGGTTTTATAGGAAGTGAGAAATACATGCTCTACGATCATGCCGAATTTATCGAGCGCAATTTTTTTCGCTTCGTTCTCGTCTATTTCCGGCAAGTTTTCGAGCGCGTCGAAACGGTAGGTTTTGCCGTCGGAGAACGGTCCGTCGTAGATAAGAGCCGGGTAGTCCACGGAATTGTGCATACTTTCGTTGAACGCGCCGTCGAAGTCTACGGGCAGTTTTCTGTCCTTTCCGATCGACGCATACACGCCGTTTTCCTCGATGTCCGCTTCGATTTCGCGGAATTTTCGGCTTAAAAGCGACGCGGTTTCGTAAATGTCGTCCGCCTGCGTTTTGTATTTTTCCACGGGCGCGCCGTCGTCGATCGCCTGCATATAACTTAAGCACCAGTCGCCCACCTGATTGAAAAACTTGGTCGTGGACGAGATGTTTTCGAGCGACAACGGAAGAACGGAAATACACTCCGCGGCGGTTTCGGCTTGCCTGTAAGTGTCGGTTATAAGCCGACGATTTTCTTTACTTCCGCTCCCGACCGCTATTTTGGACATATTCACTTCGAGATTGTCGAGGCAGTCGCCGAGCGACAATACGGAACTGCGGTACACGTTTTCGAGATCGCGCTTATTCCGATCGTTTGCGACGCTCACGACAGCCGTTTCCACGGCGAAAATTCCGCATAACGAGATTAAACAGACGGTTAATATAATAAATGTTTTTTTCATGTTTACGCCCTCGCAAAAGAATGTTTGCCGATTTTAAGTTCGACTTTCAGCGACCAGATCCATTTACTGGTGGCAGTTGCGGGATTATAATAGTACAGGCAGCCGTTGGTCGGATCCCAGCCGTTTAAGGCGTCTTTTGCGGCAGAGTACGCAGTCGAATTGGGCGTGAGGTTGATTTGCCCGTCGTTTACACAGGTAAAGGCGTTTTTCTGATAAATTACGCCCGAAACCGTGTTCGGGAAAGACGACGATTTTACACGGTTCAGTACGACCGCCGCTATCGCGACCTGCCCGGTATACGGCTCGCCGCGCGCTTCGGCGTAGACGCACCGGGCGAGTAAGTCGAGATTCGCCGACGAAACCGTGGACGAGGACGACGTACTCTTGCCCGTGAGCGTTATTTTAAGCGCTTTTTCGGTGCGAGCGCCCACTATTCCGTCCGCTGTCAGCCCGTAGTCGCGCTGAAATTTCTTTACGGCGGTTTTGGTTCGGCTGCCCCATATTCCGTCCACTTTATAAGTGTAATAGCCGAGCGTCGCAAGTCTTGTCTGAACGGCTCTTATATTGGCGGTCGTGTCGCCCTTGACTATGTTCGCCGCATTTGCCACCGAAAAACCCGAAATCGCCGCAATAATCGCGGCTATCAGGCATACCGCCGAACAAACGACCACTCTTTTTCTGTTTATCATATTACCTCCTTTTCGATAAGTACTTTACGAAAAAAATCTTCTCCACAGTTCCGCTATTCTGCTTCTGTATTGCACGCCCTCGTCCTCGGAACGGACGAAGCACAGCGGCGGATAGATTACGCACCACCAGTTGGCGCCCTCGCCGCTGCCGAGTTCGATTATCACGGCGTCGTACACGCCTGCCTGTACGATAACGTTTTCGTACGAGCGCGTGGGGAAGTATTCTCTGCCCACTTTTACCCTCGACGAATAGTTTTTTCCGTTTTTCGTCAAAGTTGCGTTGCATACGGCTTCGATTCCGGAGCGGTTATCTTCGACTTTTGCTTTTGCATCGTCAACGCTAGTTACGTTTTTAAGCAGTTTTTCGAGATAGACGACCACATCGTCCTTAACCAGCATTTTAACGTTCTGATCCTGCTCCGAATCGGAATTGGCGCGGACGTGCAGGCGCAGAATACTTTTCTCTTCCGCGTTATTATTAGCGTTGCAGCCGGAAAATATCACGCACAGAAAAAAAATAAGCGCAAAAGACGCCGCAATAAGGCGTTTAATCGATACCGAGTTTTTCAACATAAAAAAACCTCCTTGTTTTTCAAAGGAGATTATAGTCGCGGTCGTATATTTTTATACCCGAAGAAACGGTTTATTACTCATCTGCCGCGCCGCGATGGCAGAATTCTCGTTCTTATAACCTTTATGCCGGCATCAGTAAGCACGCTTTCGGTTTTATCGGTCGCGTCGAAAATCACGACGCCTGCTCCGCTGCCGGTCATGACGCAACGGCAAGGCTTTGCGATTTCGAATATGCGCGCTATATCGCCGTTCAGGTTGCACGCACAATCCGTTAAATCGTTACGGACAAGGCTTTTTATCTTTTCCTCGTCGTCCGATATAAGAGCGGCTTTCAGTTCGTCGACGGCGCAGGGCTTTTTATCAGAAGAGAGTCGGTCAAAAAGCGTAAAGCATTTACCGGTGCTGACTTCACCCTTGCATGCGATAAGTATTTCGGGAGAAAAGCAACTTTCGAACGGCTCGATTATCTCGCCGCGCCCACGAAGTCTTGCGTAGCCGCCGGTCAGCATATACGCGGTGTCGCTTCCGAAGCGATTGGCAATTTCGCGCATAGTTTCGAGCGACAAATCGAGCGAAAACAATTTGTCGAGAGCCAGAATGACTCCGGCGCAATCGGCGCTCGATCCGCCCAGCCCTGCTCCGCACGGAATATCGTTCATGACGTTTATCGAGACGTGCGGAAGAGCATAGCGGTTTCGCATGTATCCGAGCGCGGCAAAGGCGTTGCTTTTATATGCGTCGACTCCGCAAGCCGAAAAGGTTATCTCGTCGCGGTTGCTCTCCGTTACGGAAATAACGTCCGATATATCCACGGATGCGACGATAGAATCGAGTTCGTGATAGTCGCCTTGTTTGCCGTTGACGCACAGCGACAGATTGATTTTTGCATTTACGGATACGATTGCTGTTTTTTTCATGAGTAAATTATATCACGGGCGAATAGAAAAGTCAATATTAAAACTCGACGTTTCTGTACACGAGTATCCGCTCGCCGCCTTTGAGCGGAAGTTCGAGCGAAGGATTTTCAGCCATTATACGTTCGGGAGAACAGCCGGTTTTTTTTGCTACGTCCCACAAATCCTCGCCGTTCGCCGCTATATGTACGCTTACCGCCGCATTGTTTACGGGAAGAGCCTCGCCTTCCTGCAAGTTCGAGATAAACGTACACTTTTTGCTTTCGGTTACGGACGCGGAGAAACAAATTTCCGCTTTTATACCCAGTTCGTTGGCTCTTCTGACCCGGACGGACGTATTGCCGACGCAAGCGGTAACGAAAACCGACGAATTATCGTCAAAGGACGCGTTTTCGGTTACCGAGAACGGAAGTTCGATGTTTACCGAGCAATCGGCTTTGTCGTCCTCGGAATAATAGGCGACCGTACCGGACAAAACGCCCTCGACGGTAAGGCGGCCGTTCTGCACGAAACTGCCGGTTACGTTGACTTTCGCCGCGTCGAAATACAGAACGCTGTACGCAGGCGAATTGCCGATGTCAAGCGTTATATTCCCGGAAACGTTTTCGACAAAGCGCAGGCAATCGATGTTTTTGCACACGTCCTGCGAATTTTTTTCGGTAACGGTCTGGATGTTCATGCAGAAAGTGTCGGACAATATCGACGCGCTCTCCGCCGAATATGCGCACGAGCAGGTTTGCACCGTGACGGTCGTTTCGACGTACACCGAGCCGTCCTGATCGACGGTTTTATACGAAACGTCGGATACAGCCGCGTCGCAAGTGACGATATCTCCGCTTCGAACGTCGGGAAGGTCGCATTCGTCCGAAAATTCGGTTTTCTGCATTTTCTCGACCAGCACTCCGTCGGCGTTTACTCCTATTATACGGGTCATGACGTCGCCTTCGATAAGTACCGCGTCGGTAAGCGCCGTGGCTTTACGCACGACGGCACTAGTAGCGCACTTGAATACTCGTGCAATAGACGCGTTTTCGGCTTCGGCTACGACAGAGATGCTTTTTTTGCCGCTCGCGACTTTTTTAAGGTAATCCGCTTTATATTCCTTGGTATATACTTCGTCCGAACAAGCGGAAAGATAGTCGATTTGCTTTTCGGTATTACCGACGAGCGTGACTTCCACCACAAGCGTGGGGCGAATTTCTTCTGCCGTGGACGACGACGCGTCGGTATCTATTATCGACGCATACAAAAACGGCTCGATTTTACCGTTGATTTTCTCGTCGGTCAGTTTATCGGAAAACTCGGTTTCGACCCCGAGCGTTCCTTTTTCGCCGTTCACGTCCTCGTAAATCACGCTTACGAGGCATCTTCCCGTAAATCTTGCTTCGCCGGAAAAAACTTCGGTGGTATCGGCATAACATTGTCCGCCGATGCTCAATACCCTTTTAATCTCAATACCCTCCGGCACGGGAAGGCGCGTTTCCACGACAGCCTGACACGAGCATATAACCGAACGCTCCTCCGCTTTTATACTTCCATACACTGGTTCAAACGACATAATATCCTCCAATAGCGACTTTATAATTGCTTGTACTCTATATCTATTCCGCCAAAACGGAATTATGCTCACGGAAGGATTTTTTTAAGGTTTATCGGGCGCGATTTCCGGCAATACTGTATTTATGAAAAAAACGGCAATGAGTATTACGGAAGCAAAACAGATTATTCAGTCGCTTAAAGGCAAGCCCGTTAAGGCGATCGTAAACAAGGGCAGAAAAAAAACCGAAAAATATTCCGGTTTCGTTTCGGACACGTTTCCGTGCGTTTTTACTTTTACGCTCACATGCGAGAACGTCGTTCCCACGCTGTCGTACGCCTATTCGGACGTAGTTTGCGGCAACGTTAAATTCAGAGAGTAGAATTTCAGGAAAAGATTTTGCGAGTTGCCGCAAAGAACAGCAAGTGCGGCGTTATGCGGTATAAAAAGTAGAGCAGTTTATATTTGCCGCCCACGATATACATCGGCTTATACCTTTTCTTTTCGATAATCTTTATCATCTTTTTGACGGCGTACGACATCGGCATACGCTTATTTTCGCGCGAGGTGATTTTTTTGTCGGCAGCATCGATGCGGTTGCCGTAACGCTCGTTGGTGGAATAATTCTTTTCGCGGTTTACGGTGAACGGCGTTTTTACGTCGCCGGGACAAATAGAAGTAACGTCGATATTATAAGGCTGCAATTCCATTTTCAGCCCGAACGAATACATATTGAGCGCGGCTTTCGAAGAACAATACATGGTTCGAAAAGGCAGCGGAAACAACGCGCACGCGCTTGCGACGTTTATTATTTTCGAGCCTTCGTGCATTACGGGGAGCAGTTTTTTCGTAAGCAGAATCGCTCCGGTGACGTTTGTGGCGAATTGCCGCTCGATCTGCTCGTCGCCGAGCAGTTCAGCCGCTCCGTAAAGCCCGTAACCGGCGTTGTTTATAAGAACGTCTACTTTTCCGTATCTTTCGATTATTTGCTTTGCAGCGGCGCATATCGAAATATCGCTATTCAAATCGCACGCTATATCGGGCACGGTTGCACTTCTCGAAAGGGATATAACCGTGTTATCGGTCGAAAAGTACTCTTTGAGTGCTTTTCCTATTCCGCTGCTCGCGCCGGTTATTACGATCGTTTTTCCGTTTAGTTTCATTAGTCGCTCCGCCTTTTCGCTTGTTTTTTCTATTATATATTATTTGCCCGGATTTGGCAAGCGCGGGCGCATAACGCGTGCGGTTTTTGAAAAAAATCGACCGATTTCGAATTTATTTTTTAAAATCGCGGCTATTTAATTTACATTTGCGAAAAAAAGGTCTAAAATAGAGCGCGTACGGAGGTTATTGAAATGAAATATCTTTTAGTCATTATTCTCGAAAACGAAAACCTTACCTATCCGCTCATCAAAAAACTCGACGAGAAGGACATTCACGGTACGGTTATTCCGACCACTAACATGAAAAACAAACTGTTGCACGGCGAGGACGAGCCGCTTCCCTCTTTCGGGGGACTAAGACACATCGTCAAGCCGTCCTTTCAGGAAAACACGACGCTTCTGCTCGTGCTGAAAGAAGAATCGCTGGAGATTGCAAAACAGGCAGCAAGAGAAGTTACCGAAAACTTCAAAAACGACTGCGGAAAAATGTTTGCTCTTCCCCTGATGTTCTCGGAGGGACATATTGCCTGACCTACTATGACTACTACTTTGTTTTCGCTTTCGGTTCCGCTTATAAATGCGGACATAGACATTCTGCTCGTAATATGCCTTGCTCTTATTGCAGGTCTTTTAATGACGCGCCTTATGAAAATAGTCGGGCTGCCGAACGTTACGGGCTATCTTATAATCGGTATAATTCTTGGTCCGTGCGTTCTCGGACTTATGAGTAAAGATCAACTGGGGAACGTTTTCAGCGTTATAACCGACCTCGCGCTCGCATTCATTGCGTTTTCCATAGGTGTGGAATTCAAAATTTCCAGTTTTAAGCACATCGGCAAAAACGTGTTCGTAATAACGCTTACTCAGGCGCTTACCACCACGTTCCTCGTCGACGCGGTTATTATAACCATGGCAATCGTCCGACCCGACCTCGTTCCGCTCCCGGTGGCAATATGCTTGGGCGCAATAGCAACCGCAACCGCGCCCGCAGCAACGCTTATGGTCGTTCGTCAGTATAAGGCGAAAGGTCCCGTCACCGAAACGCTCCTGCCTGTCGTGGCTCTCGACGACGCGGTCGGTCTTATGGTCTTTTCCGTGTCGATCGCTATAGCAAAAGTTTTCGCAAGCGGAACGACGCCTACGTTCAATTCAATAGTGCTTGAGCCGCTCCTCGAAATATTCGGCTCGCTTGCCGTCGGCGCGGCACTCGGATTTTTGCTGACGCTCGGCATGAAACTTTTCAAGTCGCGTGCTAACCGTCTGTGCCTGTGCATCGCTATGGTTATGGCAGGCTGCGGACTGACGAGGCTTAGCGCAAACCTCGGAATTCCCGGATTTTCGCTCTCGTCGCTGCTCGTGTGCATGATGATCGGCGCGATTTACTGCAATATGTTTAAGCAAAGCGACGTCATCATGGAACAGTGCGACCGCTGGACCACTCCGCTGTTTATGTTGTTCTTCATTATTTCGGGCGCAAATCTCGATATTTTCAATATCGTCAACGTCGGCATCGTCGGAATAGTCTACGTCCTCGTCCGTGCAGCCGGCAAATACTTCGGCGCGATGTGGGGTTCGGCTGTCGTCAAGGCTCCGAAAACGGTTACGAAATACCTCGGTCTGACGCTGCTTCCTCAGGCAGGCGTTGCGATAGGTATGGCTGCGATATGCGCTACCGCTCTCCCTGCAGCCGAAGCCGCAGCGGTTACCACGATAGTTTTGTGCGCAACGCTCATTTATGAACTGGCAGGTCCCGTCGTTACCAAAATCGCGCTGTCTGCCGCCGGTGAAATCGAAAAGAAACCGAAAAAGCAAAAGGTCGAAAGCGTATCCGCAGGTAACGAAAACGCTTCGGATAGCGTCGAAAACAAATAATTCTTAAAAGTCGATTAAATTAAAAAATACCGCATACGAGATAATTCGTTGCGGTATTTTTGTTTATTTTATACGTTCCGACGACGGGCAATAATCGCTCCGCTTCGGTTTCGGTTATTTACGGCGCACCCACACGAGCATATCGCATTCTTCGCGGTTTGCAAACGTCCAGTACGGGCGGAATTTCAGCGTTACGGGTTTAGTTGCTCCGGTCGCTTTTCTGTACAGGGACGCAAAGTCCTCGTCGGCACAGCCTTCGATTTCGAGGTTCGGCATGACGTACTCGTCCGCTTTTTTAAGCGTGACTTTTGCCAAAGCATTAACCGACAGCGAATTGAGTTCGTACGGGTTATCGAGGCGTTCGAGGCAGTAGACGGTGGGTCCGTAACAAAGAGCCACTCTGCCGTTGTCGGCACGGACGCGCGGATTCGCTTCGACGAAACAGGGCTGCATATTAAAGTCAACGGTGAAGTTTTTATCTCCGCCGCTTATCTCAATGTAGCCGTCCTTTTCGGTATATTCGGCGTTTTTAACCGTGAAAGCGTCGCACCACTCGGGTTTACGAAGCAAAATCTTATCGTATTTACAGTCGGCGACGGCAAAATTTATCACGCCGCTTGCCGGATAATCGGTGGTGGTTTTCAGCGTTATTTTATCGGTTTTAAGCGTCAGATCGGCGTATTGATTGACGACGAGCGCGTTTTCGTACTCGGAGAAGAAAAAATCGCCGACGCGGGCAAACAGTCTGTTTATGTTTGGCGGACAGCACGAGCAGCCGAACACTTCCAATCTGTGACGAAGGGGAAGATGAGTGCGCGCATGCTCGTAAAGCGAGGTTTCTTTATTGACGTCGGCAAGATGAATTTCCAGTTCGTTTTCGTAGAAGAACGCTTTGCCGTCGAGCGAGGTGCTTGAAAGCATATTGTTGTACATTACGCGTTCGATTACGTCGGCGAAACGGTGGTCGAGCGCGGTCTGCTGCAGGGATAGCGCAAAAAGTTGAAGTCCGAGCGCCGCGCAACTTTCGGAATAGGCTTCGAGATTGGGAAGGTCGTATGCGACGGTGAACGCTTCTCCCTTTGCTGCCGAACCGATACCGCCGGTGATATACATTTTGCCGTTTACGATGTCGTTAAACATTCTTTGGCAGGATTTAAGCAGTCTTTCGTCGCCCGTTTTTACATACGCTTCGCTCATAGCCGTGTAGATATAAGCGGCACGGACGGCGTGACCTTCGGCTTTTTCGAGATCGCGAAGCGGCGCTTCGCTCTGATCGTAGGCTTCGTTGAAGTCGTTGTGCCACGGTTCACGGCGCGTTCCTCTCTCGTCGATAAAGAACATTGCGAGGTCGAGATACTTTTTCTCGCCGGTGTAGTCATAAAGTTTGATAAGCGCGAGTTCGATTTCCTCGTGACCGCAGGTGTGGAAAGCGGCGGTTTTCTGCACGACGAAAGCCTGTTCGATGCAGTGCGCATACTTTTTCATGACGTTTAAGAATTCGTGCTTGCCGGTCGCTTTATCGTAGGCAATCGCCGCTTCGATAAGGTGACCTGCGCAGTACAGTTCGTGCTCGCCGCGCTTACGGAAGATGTTTTCGGGCTCTATTTGAATGAAGTGCGAATTTAAGTAGCCGTTTTTGGTCTGATGCGCAGCCATGTCGGAAACGAGTGCGTCGATGACCTTCTGCTCCTCTTCGTAGCCGCCGTTTTTCTCTATAAGATAGCCGACAGCCTCGATCCATTTCGCTACGTCAGAATCGAAAAAGATGTGCGGATAGGGCTTTAATCCCTTTTCGTAGTTGAAGCGGAGCGCGTCGAATCTGCCGGACTCCTCGAAACGTCTATACACGCTCTGAAGGCTGACAAGGCGGTTTAAGTCGTATCTTGACTTCCAAAATCCGCCGTTAAAAGTTACGTTTTCGAAAGAAATATTTTTTAATTTTTGCATAACAATTGCATTTCCTCCTGTTTTATGTTATTATTATAGCGTAATTTCAGCCAAAATACAATGACAAAAAAAGTATAATAGGTGGTAAAATCCGACATGATCAGATTGGACGGAAACGCAACGCTCGATTTTTCGAACATGGGCTTATTCATCGGGGGAAACGATTGGTCGCATCCCGAAATCGCAAACAAAACGTACGAACTAATTTACATGGTTAAGGGCGAAGCGTATATCGAAGAGGACGGAAACCGGTTCGTTCTGCTCCCCGGCGACCTCGTTTGCCTTAAACCGGGACTGACGCACAAGGGATATAAAGAAAGTTCGGGCGTCAGTTTTTTCTGGCTGCACTTTTTTGCAGATAACTACGAGCGTTACGGCGTATACTTTAAAAAGATGCCCGATCCGTATAACTGTTCGGCTTTGTTTAAAAATCTCAACCATCTTGCAAAAACGCGCGCAGACAAAGCACTTATCGAAAGCAAACTACTGGCGTTTCTGCTCGATCTGCAAAGCGGCGACGACAGTCAGAACAAACTCTTTCACGACGTAAGCGAATACGTTCGGGCAAACGTTTGCTCGGCTCCGAAAGTCGGGGACATTGCGCTCCGGTTCGGATACAACGCCGACTACCTCTCCCGTCTTTTTATCAAAAACAGCGGTCTGTCTCTTAAAAAATATATCGATCGGGAACGGGAAGCGGCAATTTCCGACCTGCTTCTCAACACTACTATGACGCTGAAAGAGATAGCGGAAGCGTGTACGTTCGAGGACGCAAACGCTCTTATTAAGTTTTTTACGACAAGGGCAGGCTGCTCGCCGACGCAGTACCGCAACAGAATATTCGCGACTCACACCAACGTGAAATAGTTTTACATAAAAGCCTGTAAAAGCGGCGTTATTTCGTTGACTTATTTTTTGCATAATTGTATAATAATAGCATTATGGCAGTAGCAAAACTCAATTTATCGGTCGAAAACGAACACGATCTCATACTTATTTCCAAAGCGTTGTCCTCGGAAATCCGTATTCGTATTTTAAAAACCTTGGAAAACCACAGCATGAGCGTTTCGGAAATCGCAAAAATTCTCGGCGAACCGATCTCTTCCACCGCTCTCAACGTTAAAATTCTGGAAAGCGCGAACCTTATCTCCACCGAAATTATCTACACGAAACTGGGTAAAACGCGCGTTTGCAGAAGAACTTACGACAATATCGATATTTCCACGCTCGGAGCCGACGTCAACGCAAACAGTGAACCGCGCGAAGTCGTACGCAAAATACGCATTGCTTCCTACTCCGACTATCACGACATAACCGCTCCGTGCGGCATGGTTTCGGCGACCAACTTTATCGGCAGATTCGACGAGCCTGATATATTTTTCAGCCCCGAACGCATCAGGGCTCAACTTATATGGTTTACGAGCGGTAGCCTTGAGTGGCGCATTTCCAAGCAGTACATCGCGATGCCGCTAAAAGAACTGAGCGTTTCTTTCGAGGCTTGCTCCGAGGCTCCGCAGCACAGAAACGACTATAAGTCGGATATAACCGTGTGGATAAACGACGTCGAAATCGGAACGTGGGTTTCTCCTGCGGACTTCGGCGGCAGACGCGGTCAACTTAATCCCTCCTACTGGCCGAACAAAAACACTCAATACGGAATCTGGAACACCTGGCGCGTGGACGAAAACGGCTCGTTCTTAAACGGAAAACCGCTCAGCGACGTTACCATAAACATGCTTTCCATTCTTGAAAAGCCGTATATTTCGCTTAAAATCGGCGTAAAAGCAGACGCCAGAAACCTTGGCGGAATGAATTTGTTCGGGGAAAAGTTCGGCGATTATCCGCAGGATATAATAGTTAAATTAAGTTCGTGATATAAAAAAACATAGAAAAACAGCCTCCGTTAGCACTCGGGGGCTGTTTTTATAGAAGGTGCGCAAAACGAAAATGGAGATGGAGAAGAAACGTTTTGCGAAACTGTCGAAGTTATTTAATCATTTTTCCTGCCGCGCTGTCGACTATGACCACTACGTCGTTATGCTCGCGAAGGAAAGACGCGGGACAATCGGACGACACGGGTCCGTCTATCATGGCGCGAACGGCTTTCGCCTTGTTTTCGCCGGAAGCCATGACGATGATTTTTTTGGACGCGAGTATATTCTTTATACCCATACTGAAAGCCTGACGAGGTACATCCTCTATTCTGTCGAATAGGCGCGAATTGTCTTTAATCGTGTTTTCGGTGAGGTTTACGACGTGCGTTACCGATTCTTTATCGGTGCCGGGCTCGTTAAAGCCGATGTGACCGTTGGAACCTATTCCGAGAATCTGGACGTCCGGGACGAGCAGATCGAGCAGTTTGTTATACCGCTTGCACTCGGCTTTTTTATCCTCCGCCGTTCCGCAAGGCAAATGCGTGTTGTTCTTGTCGATATCGACTTTATCGAACAGGTGGTAGTTCATAAAGTACGCATAACTCTGTTCGTTGTCGGCGGAAAGACCGACGTATTCGTCGAGATTTACAGTCTTTATTCCCTTGTATGACGTTCCGTTCTGTTTATAGTCGCGTACCATAAGGTCGTATAAACCGATGGGCGTGGAGCCTGTTGCAAGTCCGAGTACGGCATTCGGGTTTTCGGTTATGATTTCTTTCACGAACGAGAAAGCCGCTTCGCTCATTTTATCGTAATTTTCAGTAATAAGTATTTTCATATTAAGCCTCGTATGTTTATATTATACTATAATTACTAGAGATTATTTGCACAATATTACTTCGTTTTTGCACATTAAAAAAGTCATTGAATTTTGCCGGAAAGAAAAAAACCGCCCGGTTTTCCGAACGGTTTTTCTTTTATGTTTTTACATGTCCGATATTTTTTCGATGCGCTCGAATGCGGTTTTGATGAATTCGTCGGGCGTTAAATTCGGGTACGGTCCGGAGAAAACTTCCAGCATGAGCGAGCCTTTATAGTCGTATTCGTCGAGTTTTCGCATCATTTTTTCATAATCTATGTTGCCGTCGAAAGGCAAAACGTGCATATCGGGGTCTCCCATGGGGTTACTCTTATCTCTTCCCATATTGTCGTGTATATGCGTGAAAATCATTCTGTCGCGGAAAATATCGGGGAAGCATACCGTTTCGGTGTAGCAATGCTCGTGACCGCAGTCGTAGCAGAATTTAACGTTTGTTGCTTTTTCGTATCTGTCAACGAAGTAGGCGACATTACCGACTTTCCGGAGGTTTTCGAACGCAAGAATAACGTTCTTCTTTGCCGCGTACTCGACGAGATCGTCGTAACGGCGAAGTCCTTCGTCGCAGATTTCGGGCGGATACCAGCCGCTGCTGACGTGCGTTACGACTGCGTTTATTCCGGTTGCCGCCGCGCTGTCTATCGACTCTACCATGCCGCCGTAAATGGTTTTGTACTCGTCGCCCGGCAGCCACATCGAATTGATGTTTTTGAACGGAGCGTGGATAAATTCCATGTCCAGTCCGAGTTTACCGCATTTATCGACCAGTTTTTCGACGCTCGGCAAGTCGTATCTGCCGGTGAACGTGCTACTAAAGCCTGCCTCCGCTATTCTGTCAAGCGTTATAACGCTGTCTTCGTCTTTTATTGCTTCGGCTATTATTCCGAGTTTTCTTTTCATGATTTAACCTCCGCTCGTTTTCGCTTAAATTATACTCTTATGAAGCGATTTTGTCAACGCAAGCGACGCTCGATTATGCTTTACTTTTCGTTATATACTCATAAGTTTTTGTTTTGGCATAAGTCGATTCAGTACCGATTTTCACTATAACAGTAACATTTTTTAACTATTTCGATTTGTTTTTTTACAAACGACTGCTTGTGCTTGACTTTACGAAAGCAACGTGCTATAATGTGGGTCTTATCTTCAAGGAGAAGGACTAAAAATGGAAAACGCCCAAAGTAAATCTACTCAAAAAAGGCTCAGCCTTATCGTGTTTCTGTGCTGTGCCGGCTACTTCGTAAGTTACATAACGAGAAAGAATCTTAATACGGCGATTTTACCGATTACCGAACAAACTTCGTTTACGGAAACTCAGTTAGGCACGGTTGCCGCCGCTCTTTCAATAACGTACGGAATTGGACAGATTATAAGCGGAATACTTGCCGATAAGTTCAAACCGCAAAACGTTGTGTTCGCAGGGCTGCTTCTCGCTTCCGTATGTAACGCGATATTTCCTCTGTTCGATTCAATCGTAGCGTTCACGATAATCTGGGCGATAAACGGTTTCGGTCAGGCTATGTTCTGGCCCGCTATGGTGAAAATAATAGCCGAATATCTCTCTCCGTTCAAATACAAAATGGCTTGCAGTCATATTTCCACGGCAAGTCAGTTGGCTACCGTCGCATTATACCCGATGGTATCGATTATTACCGCTCATTTGAGTTTCGCATGGGTCTTTTACGTTGCCGCGATAGCAGGCATTATAATGTCCGTCGTGTGGATAATTGCTTATAACGCAACTATCAAGGGTTGCGAAAAATATCGCCGTGAAGGCGACGCGGACAATTCCGTCGCAATCGAAGGGGCAGAACCGAAGCAGAAGGTTAAACTTGCTCCCATCATGATTTCATGCGGAATGATTACCATTCTTCTCGGAATAATACTTCAAGGCTGCCTGCGCGACGGAATAACCGACTGGATCCCGAACCTGATCTCTTCTGCCGGCAACGACGATACGTCGAAAATTATATTCCAAAGCACTCTTCTTCCTTTATTCAGCATTGCGGTAACATATCTGGGAACATTCGTATATACCAAGTTCTTCAAAAACGAACTTAAAGCAGCAACTCTGTTTTTCGTCATTGCCACCGTTCTCATAGGCACTCTGCTCGCGCTTAATAAATTTTCGCCCGAAGGCTTGTCGATCGTGAAAATAATAGTCGCGGCGCTTGCGGTCGGACTTATGCACTGCATTAACCTTGCCCTCATCTCCTACGTTCCCGCGCATTTCGGAAGATATAACGCGGTTGCGTCGCTTTCGGGACTTACGAACGCCTTCACTTATGTCGGTAGTGCGATCGCAACGCAGATTACTCCGATAGTCGCATCGTCTTTCGGATGGAACGCGGCGGTTTTAGTGTGGCTCGGAATTTCGCTTTGCGGCGTGCTGGTGTGCGCGCTGACCATCAGACGCTGGGGCGCATTTATTAAAAAAGAGGACGAAAATTTATAATAAATTCAAACAAAAGCAGCAAAACAAAGATTAAAGCGACCTTCTTTCGTAACGGGAGGTCGCTTTTTTTGTTTAGTTTATTCCTTTTAGCCACACACAAATTTAAGCCGAATAAATTCCGAATTCGGGGACGGAAGGCATGAGCGGCGATGTGAGTTCGTTCTTTCAAAAGTTTTTCGGCGAAAAAATAAAAATACAGCGCAACTCCGTTTCCATAGAGCCGCGCTTTTCGTTGTTTCCGTTAAACGGGAAGAAGTCGCAAAATGTGCTTGCTGAATACCATGCAGATGATGTCGAGAATCCAGATGATGTTCCATCCGAGCACGATACGCAAAATGCCAGCCACGATCTTGCCGTCCATAAATCTGGTTACGAATCCGCATACCCAACTGGTCACGGGAATTATTGCAAGAATTACGCTGACAATGTATCCCAGTCCGAAATAATCGCTTTTACCGTTTGCCATTGCTTTAACCTCCTTTTTGGTTATATTTATATTATACCGCAAAAGCGCTGCATTTGCAAGTCTGTTCAAAAATTTTTATCATTATTTTTTGACGCTTTTTGTCGTGCTCGGACAAAACGAAGAGTTTTATTGCCTTTTAGTTTACCTTTACAAAAACGAAAGTCGCTCCGTTTCGGAAGCGACTACGATTTTTGGCGTTCGTGAGACGATTTGAACGTCCGACACCCAACTTAGGAGGTTGGTGCTCTATCCAACTGAGCTACACGAACATACGTTTCGAAGCGGTTTTCGGCGATTGACGCGCCGAAAATACCGATTCAAAACAAAGCGCGCAAAGCCGAAGTATTTCCCGACCTGCGCGCCTTATTGATTATTTCGACTTAAACCGATTTAACGGCACCTTTATAAACGACGTACTCTACTCCGTCAACCGTTTCGTTTTCGCTCTGACGAACGTAGTTTTCGCCGTTTGCGATATACGAACCGAGTTTTTCCACATCGAACTTAGCGGCTTCGATATAGATTTTAAGGTTTCTGGTTACCAAGCCTTTTTCTCCCTGATATTCGTTTGCGAACAAATATCCGCCGCCTGCAGATATCTTAACGGAAGAAATCGTATCCATAGAGTGGATATACACTTCTTTGAGTGCGGGACATTCATAGAAAGCACTGCTGCCGAGGGAAAGACGACCGACAGTTTCGGGAATAACGACTTTCTCCACTCCGCATCTTCTGAATGCGGTCATTCCGATGGAACCGATAGCGGGAGCAAATTCGATTTTTTTGATCGAAGAGCAGCCGTAGAAAGAACTGAATCCGATTTTTTTGAGGTTTACACAACTCTTGAAGTCAACGTCTTTAAGCGAAGAACATCCGAAGAAAGCGTAGTCGTCGATGGTCTTAACGGTTGCGGGGAGTTGAAGTTGTTCAAGCGAAGAACAACCGTTGCAAGCGTTTTCCTTGATTTCGACCAACTGCGACTGCGACATATCGAGTTTTTTAAGTCCGGTAAGTCCGTGGAAAGCACCGTCTTCCATCGTTTTGACGATCGAAGGAACGGTTATCTCCGCCTTATCGTTTGCGCGGATGAGATTTCCGGTTGCGACGTGGACAAGGCAGCCGTCTTCAAGCACGAAGTTCGTATTGTTTTCGTCGAGCGTGATTTTGGTGAGATTGGAGCAGTTTTTAAAAGCATTCTCTCCGATGGTTTCAACGTCGGGACCGATGACGACTTCGGTAAGTTTGGTAATATTATAGAAAGAATAAGTGCCGATGTGGGAGATCTTATCTTTGATGATCACTTTTTTGATATCGTCGAGACGGTCGTTCCAAGGACGGTTGATAATAATGTCGTTGACGTCTTCCAATTCGTAGTCATCCCAGTCAAGCGAAGAATCGCCGTCGTTGTAAAGATAGAAAGTGCCGTCGCCCATGAGTCTGTAGCCGAGTTCTTTATCGTCGACTTTGAGATATCTGTCTATGATTACAGTCGACGCACAGCCGGTGGCGATAAACGCACAACACAAGGCAAGACATGCAATTACAAGCAATTTAATCTTTTTCTTCATAATTTTCACTCCGTAATATTGAAGTTCTTGATTTCTCGTTACATTATAACATAAAGGAAAACAAAAATCAAGAACTTTTCGCTCGGCAGCCGATATTTTTTAACGTATTATCACTTAAAAACGGCAACCGACATACTTTCGACTTTTTCGCACTCTTTTTCGTCAATCAGATTGTGCTTTATCTCGCCTATCATATAATCGTCTTCCGACGCGTTGACAACGATTTCGAGAACGTATTCCTCTCCGAGCCTTCGGAATCGGAAAACGTCGCGAGGCGCGTCTATTCGTTCGTATTCGCCCTTAGCGAGCGCGCCGCGGTTTTCCGTCCGGATTTTTCCGAGTTTTTCGTAGTAGCGAACGAGCGAGCGGTCTTCCTTCCCCCACGGATAGCAGCGGCGGTTGAACGGATCTTCGAAGCCGTCCATACCCGCTTCGTCACCGTAGAACACGGTGGGAATTCCGGGAAGAAAGTATTGAAGCGCGGCGGCTAGTTTCAGTTTTTTAACGGCTGCGTCATAGTTGAGAATTTTCGCGGCGCTGCGCTTTTTCTTATCGGAAACGTCTTCGTAGTCGCCGAAAGAGGTCAGCGCCCTCGGCGTATCGTGCGTGTCGATTACGTTCATGAGAGCGTGCAGAACTCTTGCCGGGTAGTCGTTTATAAGTTCGCGGACGACGTTATCGAGCGCGTCGGCGCCTCCGCCGTTTACGAATTGCAAAACGGCGTTTTTAAGCGGATAGTTCGTAACCGAGTCCAGTTGTCTGCCGGTTAAATAGTCCCTTTGATAGCCGTAGGAATACTTGGTTGCGGCGTTTTCCCACACTTCGCCGAGAACGAGCGCGTCCTTTTTTGCCGTTTTCGCGGCGCGTGTGAGCGAATACAGAAATTCGTCGGGCAGTTCGTCGGCGACGTCGAGTCTCCATCCGGCAACGCCGAGATCGATGTAGCGACGGATTATTCCGTCCTCTCCGTTTATATACTGATTGAACGAGCGGTTGTTTTCGTTGACATTCGGCAGAATCTTAACGCCCCACCAGCATTCGTAGTCGTCGGGATAGGAACGGAATTTATACCAGTCGTAGTACGGGCTTTGTTGCGAATTATACGCTCCGTCGCCCGAAAAACGCCTGTATTTATTGAAATAGACGCTGTCCGCCCCGGTGTGCGAAAACACGCCGTCAAGCACGATTTTAATGCCTTTTTCTTCCGCTTTCGCAATCAGCCGTGCAAAATCTTTAAGACTGCCGAAGTCAGAGTCGGTAAGTCCGTAGTTTGCGGTGTCGTACTTGTGGTTGGAATACGCCTCGAACACGGGATTGAGATAGATAACCGTGACTCCGAGCGATTTAAGGTAATCGAGTTTTTGCTCGATTCCGAGAAAATTACCGCCGAACATATCGCGGTTTTCAACTATTCCTTCTTTATTCGGCTGAAAAGTCGGCACACTGCCCCAGTCGTCGCGGTAGATCATGTCGGGCTTGGTTTTTTTGCGTTCGCCGCCGATAGCGAATCGGTCGGGAAAAATCTGATAGATTATTCCGCCGTACAGCCATTCGGGGCTTTCGTAAGCCTTTTCATATGCCGTAATAGTCCATCTTTCTCCTTTGTCGCACGGGAGAAGGTTTTTCCCTGCGAAAAAGCGGTGACCGTCGGCAACAAAGCAATAGCGGTACAATCCGACCGTGGTTATATCGAGCGTGACCGAAAAACGATCGCCCTCCTTTTGCATAGGATAGGCGACGTCGTATTCGTTTTTGCCTTCTTTTTTAAGCATCAGCGTAACCGAATTCGCTTCGGACGAGAGCGAAACGGTGAAAGGGAGCGATATTTCCACCGCTCCCGTCACGCTTTTGTCTTTTTTATTTAATGGGTCGTAATTAAAGTACATCGGTATTATTTCAGAGGCTTAACGTGCCAGATGTTGCGTGCGTAGTCGCCGATGGAACGATCGGCTGCGAAAATACCGGCTTCGGCAATGTTGACAAGCGCCTTGTTGTTCCACGACGTTTTGTCAAGATAGGTCTTTTCTATTTCGGCGGACGCGCGCAGATAGTCGTCGAAGTCGCGCAGGCACATATACGGATCGGCAACGTAGTTGGTTCCGACCGCGAGATAATCGGCAATGTCGGCAAAACTCTGACCGTTAAATCCGACGCGCAGAGCGTCGACCACTCTTCTTATCTGCGGATTGGACGAATACAGCATGGACGCGTTGTAGCCGCGCTTCCATTCCTGCTCCACTTCGTCGGCTTTAAGTCCGAAAATAAAAATGTTGTCGTTTCCGACGCGTTCGTAAATTTCGACGTTCGCGCCGTCGAGAGTACCGAGAGTGAGCGCGCCGTTGAGCATGAATTTCATGTTACTGGTTCCCGACGCTTCTTTTCCGGCGAGAGATATCTGCTCGGACACTTCGCTTGCGGGAATGAGATGCTCGGCGTTGGTGACGTTGTAGTTTTCGAGGAACATGACGTCGAGTTTCTGCTTGACCGAAGGTTCTTTCTGAATTTGCGCGGACAGACAGTTTATAAGCGAAATTATGCGCTTTGCGTGATAGTAACCGCCGGCAGCCTTTGCTCCGAAAATAAACGTTTTGGGCGTGAATTCTGCGTTAGGATTATCCTTGACGTCGAGGTAATATTTGATTATTTTAAGTACGTTGAGAAGTTGGCGTTTGTATTCGTGCAGACGCTTGATCTGAACGTCGAAGCGCGATTCGGGGTTGAGTTTGAATCCAGAATAACCCTTGATGTATTCGGCAAAGTCGTACTTGTTGGAAAGTTTGATTTTATCGAGTTCGTCCAGCACTTTTTGGTCGCCGACGTATTTTTTAAGTCCGATGAGGCGGGACGCGTCTTTAATATAGTCGTCGCCGATAAGGTCGGTAACGAGCGACGCAAGTTTGGGATTGGACTGATTGAGCCATCTTCTGTGCGCGATACCGTTGGTGACGTTGGTAAATCTTTCGGGAAGAATGGTATAAAAGTCGTGAAAAACGCTATCCTTTATTATCTCGGAATGGAGCGCGGACACGCCGTTGACGCTGTGCGATCCGATTACGCAAAGGTTTGCCATTCGAATCTGTCCGTTTCCGATTACGCACATCGCGCGCAGTTTTTCGGGATCGACTTCTTTGTGTTCGCCCATAAAACGAGCGTCGATTTCCTTGACTATCTGATAAATACGCGGCAGTTTTATGCGGAACAGATCCTCGTTCCACTTTTCGAGCGCTTCCGCCATTACCGTATGGTTGGTGTATGCGATCGTGTTGACGGTCATATGCCAAGCCTGTTCCCACGAATAGCCGTATTCGTCGAGGAGAAGGCGCATAAGTTCCGGAACGGCAAGCGCGGGATGCGTGTCGTTGATGTGAATAGCGACTTTATCGGCAAGGTTGTCGAGCGACGGATAAACTTTCAGGTGGTCTTTTATTATGGACTGCAAACTTGCGCTTACGAGAAAATACTGTTGCGACAGGCGAAGTTGCTTGCCTGCGTAGTGATCGTCGGAGGGATAAAGCACTTTGGATATTATTTCGGCTTCCGATTCGGCACGCATAGCGTTCATGTAGTCGCCCTGCGTGAACGATTTCATATCGAAGTCGTTTACTCCGGTCGCGCGCCACAGACGAAGCACGCTGACTCCCTTGCTGTCGTAGCCGCTGATCATGACGTCGTACGGGATCGCTTCCACTATCGACGCGTTTTTCTGCTCGACGTGCAGACCTTTTTCGTCCCAGTGTTCTTCGAGCGTGCCGCCCAGTTTTACGACGAAACTCTTATCCGAGCGCGGCATCATCCACACTTCGCCGGTGTCGAGCCACATATCCGGCAGTTCGACCTGCTGATTATCTACTATTTTCTGCTTGAAAAAGCCGTAGTCGTAACGAATGGAAAATCCCATTGCCGGGTAGTTTCCGGAAGCAAGACTGTCCATAAAACATGCGGCAAGGCGACCTAAGCCGCCGTTACCCAGTCCGGCGTCCGCTTCCATTTCGTACAGTTGGTCGAGCGTTATGCCGGTGCTTTTAATCGCTTCCTGCACGACGTCCGTAAGTCCGAGGTTGTAGAGGTTGTTTTTAAGGCTTCTGCCGATGAGGAATTCCATGCAGAGATAGTACACCCTCTTACTTCCCTTCTGGCGGACGGACTGATTGAATTGCTGTTTCTTTTTCAGCAATATGTCGCGAAGCACGAGTGCAACCGCCTTATACATAAGCAGCGGCGTCGCGTTGTTGTAGGTCGTCGCGTAATATTTGGTGAGTTTATCGTTTATAGCGTCTTTGAGCGACGTTGCGGTAAAATTCATTGTTTCCTCCGAAGTAGGTTAAAATTCACATGATTTCCCACCCTTATCGTATATGAAATTATTGCTTTCGTTTGACTTTTTTAGTCTTATCGCGAACGATTTGCCGCGATGTTTGCTTTAATCGAGGTCTACGCGACTTTTTCAGAACATTTCGTCGTAGAATTCTTCGTATTTAAGCGCGCTCTCGCCCCAACTGAAATCGCATTTCGCGGCGCGCTCGCGCAATCCTTTCCATATGTCGCCGTACACGCAGTACAGTCCGACCGCTCTTTCGACGGCGCGCATGAGTTCGCCCGAATTAGCGCCCGAGAACGTGAATCCGTTACCCGTTCTTCCGTCGCCGCAGTCCTCTATCGAGTCTTTAAGTCCGCCGGTCGTGCGCACGATCGGAATTGTTCCGTAGCGCAGCGCGATCATCTGGCTGAGTCCGCAAGGCTCGCTTAAACTGGGCATTAAGAATATGTCGGCGCCGGCGTAAATTTTCTGCGCGAGGTCTTTATTGAACGTGATGACCGCATGGACGCGGTTGCCGTACAGATTCTGCATATGGCGGAAAAAGTTTTCGTGGTCGGCGTCGCCCGTGCCGAGAATGACGAATTGCGCTCCGCTGTTCATGATATTGTTGAACGCGCTGCGGACGAGAGAGATGCCCTTGTGGTTTACGAGCCGCGTGATCATGGCAATGAGCGGCGCTCCGGGATCGACGTTGAGTCCGAGCATTTTTTGCAGTTCCTGCTTGTTTTCGGCTTTCTTTTCGAGGCTGTCCGACGAGTAGTTGACAAACAGCGACTTGCTGGTTGCCGGGTTGTAGACGTCGTAGTCTATTCCGTTGAGAATACCGCGCAACTTATGCTTGTTCTTGTTGAGGACGTCCTCGAGTCCGTGAGCGTATTCGGGCGTGCAGATTTCCTGCGCGTAGGTCGGGCTGACGGTGGAGAGATAATCCGAGTAGTCTATCGCGCCTTTCATGAGGTTTATGCAGCCGTGCCAGTCGAGCGACATATACTCGTTTCTCGAAATACCGAACAAATCCTCTATTATTCCGGGAGCGAATTGTCCCTGATATTCTATGTTGTGAATGGTGAACACCGTGCGTATTCCGTTGTAGCCGTTTTTGTACATATAGTACAGTTTGTAGTAGACGGGAACGAGAGCGGTGTGCCAGTCGTGGCAATGCAACACGTCAACCTGAAAATCGAGCATGGGTATGAGTTCGAGCACCGCGCGAGAGAAGAACGCGAATCTTTCGCCGTCGTCGCCGTAGCCGTACAGCGAATTGCGCTTAAAATAGTACTCGTTGTCCACGAAATAGTATACCGTTCCGTTTTCTTCGAGACGGAACAGTCCGCAGTATTGCATTCTCCAGGCGAGCGGAACGTAGATGTTTCCGAGATACTGCATTTTAGCGCGCGCTTCGCCGGGGACGCTTTCGTAGAGCGGAACGATGACGCGTGCGTCGTATTTACCCGATTTATTAAGACTTTTGGGAAGAGAGCCGATTACTTCGCCCAATCCGCCCGTACCTGCATAGGGGAACGCTTCGCTCGCAACGAACAGAACGCCTTTTTTGCGTGCGGTGACGGGTGCGCTTGCGACGGATTCTGCTTTTACGGTTTCGGTTGCCACGGTTTTTGCGGTTGCCGTCGTTTTCTTCGCGCCGGTTTTCTTGCTTTGCGTACCTTTCGTCGTCTTTGCTGCGGTTGCATGCGATGCGGTAGTCTTTTTGGTTGGCATGGTTTTATATCTCCTTATAAAAATTGAATTCTGTCTTATTTTTCCCGTTTTTTCGATCAGATGACCGAATCTTCGGGAATGAAACTGGGATGCGTGTCGTGACCGCTGAGCACTCTGCCCTTAAGGACGCGCACGTTTTTGTCGGTTATCACGCAGTTGATTTTACTGTCCTCTCCCACTTCGGTGTTCTGGAACAGGACGGAATTGCGGACGACCGCTCCCTTTGCGACTTTGACGCCGCGGAACAGCACGGAGCCGATTACTTCGCCTTCGATAACGCAGCCGTCGGCTATGAGCGAGTTGCTCACTTTCGCGGTAGCGGCTATTTTGCACGGAGCGCTGTCACGCACGCTGGTGTAGATTTCCGAGCCTTTTTTGCGAAAAAGTTCTTCTCTCACCGTTTTGTCGAGCAATTGCATGGAATGTTTGTAGTAGTTGCTCATGCTGTCGATGCTTGCGAAATAATCGTCGTATTCGAAGCCGTAGATTTTGTACAAATCCACGCCCTTGATGAGAACGTCGCGCGAGAAACTCTTATATCCCATTTCTTCGGCGTTGTCGATTATACGCAGCAAAAAGTCGCGGGTTATAACGAGAATGTTGACGAAAACCTCTATGGTCCCGGTGTTGTTGGAAGAGTTTACGACTTTGGTTACTCTTCCGTCCGCGTCCACGGTGACTTTCGTGCGGACTTTTTTATCCACCGCGTCACCGATGCGCTTTTTGCGGTAGACGACGGTGATGTCCGCGCCTTTGCTTTCGTGATAGTCCACCACTTCCGTAAAATCGATTGTGCAGACGTTGTCGCAGTCGGACATGACGACGTATTTTTCGGTACGTTCGCGCAGGTAGTAAGCCACGTTGCTTATCGCTTCGAAGCGCGAAGAATACACTTTCGACGAGTCGTTCCCGAAGGGCGGCAAAAGCGTCAGACCGCCGTTTTTACGCGACAAGTCCCAACTCTTGCCCGAGCCGACGTGGTTCATGAGCGACTGATAGTTGTATTTGGTTATTACTCCGACGTTGGTTATGCCGGAATTTGCCATGTTGGACAAAACAAAGTCGATAAGACGGTATCTGCCGCCGAACGGAACGGACGCGAGAGTGCGTTTTTCGGTCAGTTCGTTTACTTCTTTGTCGTGAATATTGCTGAATACTATTCCTACGGTTCTTGCCATCTTACTTCTCCACTATTTCGCCGCTGGCTATCGTTTCGCCGTCTTCGATTTCGCAGCCCCTGCCCAAAAGAGCGATGTGATTCTTGTCGGACTGCTCGTCGCCTATCGTGACGTCGTTGCCGATACGGACGTTTTCGTCCACTATTCCGTACCTTATGCACACGTTTCTACCTATCGTGACGTCGCGCATAATCACGCTGTTCTCGATGACGCTGCCTTCGCCGACCTGAACGTTTTCGCTTATCACGCTGCCGATTATCGTTCCTTCGATTTCGCAACCGGTGGTCACTATCGAATTTACGACCATGGAGTCGGGGCCGAAATACGTCGGCGGAAGCGGCTCGTTCCTCGAATAGATTTTCATTTCGGGCTCGTTTAAGTTGATCGAGGGTTTGTCGCCGAGAAGATCCATATTGGCTTCCCACAAAGAGGTTACCGTTCCGACGTCCTTCCAGTAGCCGTCGAAGCGATATGCGTACATCTTAAATCCGTTTTTAAGCATGTACGGAATGACGTTTTTGCCGAAGTCGCCCTCGGAATTCGGGTCGAGTTCGTCGCGGATGAGTTGCTGCTTCAAAACGTCCTTTTTGAAAATATATATTCCCATCGAGGCGAGCGTAGACTTCGGGTGTTTGGGCTTTTCCTCGAATTCGAGAATTCTGCCGTTTTCGTCCGCGGTCATGATGCCGAAGCGGCTTGCTTCCTCTATCGGCACGTCGATGACGGCGATCGTGCAGTCGGCGTCGTTTCTGATATGCTCGTCGAGCATCTTCGAATAGTCCATTTTATAGATATGGTCGCCGCTTAAAATAAGCACGTGTTCGCTGTCGTACTTATCGAGAAAATTGAGATTCTGATATATCGCGTTTGCGGTGCCTCTGTACCACAGCGCGCCGTTTTTACCCTGATACGGCGAAAGCGTGTACACTCCGCCCGACATGCGGTCGAGGTCCCACGGCTTACCGTCGCCTATGTATTCGTTCAGCACGAGCGGCTCGTACTGCGTGAGAACGCCGACGGTGTCTATGCCGGAATTGGTGCAGTTGCTGAGCGGAAAGTCGATTATGCGGTATTTTGCGCCGAACGACACGGCAGGCTTTGCCACTTTGCCGGTAAGCGCGTACAATCTCGTGCCCTGACCGCCGGCAAGCAACATTGCCACGCATTTCTTTTTCTTCATTATTTTCCCTCCTTCATCTTTTTGAGATATATGCCCGACATCGGTTTTATATCCAGAGTCAGGCTGCTGGTGAATCCGTGTGAATTCTTTTTAACCGTTTTATATCTTTTTTTGCCGCCCTTGTCCCAGCCGCTCCATTCGCTCGACAACGCGACTTCGTACTTTCCTTCGGGGCAGCCGAACGTGTAGCCGCGGTATTCGCAGGGCGAGAAGTTAAACGCGCACACGACCGCTCCGCCTTCGCCGTCCTTTCTTTCGTAAACGATCACGTTGTCGTTGCGATCGTCCACGACCAGCCACTCGAATCCGTCGAACGAACAGTCCTGCTTCCACATAGCAGGCGTTTTGACGTAGAACTCGTTGAGCGCGGCGAAAAACTTCTGAGCCTGCTCGTGCATGGGGTAGTCGAGCAGCAGCCAGTCGAGTTGTTTTTCGTAGTTCCACTCGATAAACTGGGCGAATTCCGTGCCCATAAATATAAGTTTTTTACCCGGATGCGCGAACATACTCATGAGATAGTTGCGCCACCCGGCGAATTTCATTCCGTAATCGCCCGGCATTTTGCTGAGAAGCGAACATTTTCCGTGCACCACTTCGTCGTGGCTGACGGGCAGAATATAGTTTTCGCTGAACGCGTAGGTTAGCGAGAACGTGAGGTTGTTGTGCAGTCCGCTGCGGAAAACGGGGTCGGTTTTCGCGTACGAGAGCGTGTCGTTCATCCAACCCATGTTCCACTTGAAATTGAAGCCCAGCCCGCCTTCGGAAACGGGTTTCGTGACTTTCGGCCACGCGGTGGACTCTTCCGCTATCATCATTGTTTTGGGGTGATGCGAGAACACATAGGTGTTGAGTTTTTGCAGGAACGCGACCGCCTCTTCGTTTTCTCTGCCGCCGTGACGGTTGGGAAGCCAGTCGCTGCCTCTTCCATAGTCGAGATAGAGCATGCTCGCGACCGCGTCGACGCGCAGTCCGTCAACGTGATAGACGTCCAGCCACATCATGGCGTTGGAGCAAAGGAAAGTCTGCACTTCGCCTTTTCCGTAGTCGAAGCAGCGGGTGCCCCACTCTTTGAATTCTTTTCTCGGCTCGATGGACGGCTCGTATAAGGGCTGACCGTCGAAGTCGATAAGTCCCGGTTGGTCCTTGGAAAAATGCCCGGGTACCCAGTCGATTATTATTCCGATTCCAGCCGCGTGCAGTTTTTCGACGAGGTAGCCGAAATCCTCCGGCGTTCCGTAACGCGACGTCGGGGCGTAATAGTTTATTATCTGATAGCCCCAACTGCCGTCGTAAGGATGCTCGGCGACGCCCATAAGTTCGAGGTGCGTGAACTTCATCTTTTTGAGATAAGGCACGATCGCGTCGGCAAAATCGCGGTATGAATACACGTTACCGTCGTCGTGCAGGCGCCACGAGCCTATGTGAGCCTCGTATATGGACACGGGGGAATTGTATATATCTTTGTCTTTTAGTTTGGAAAAATACGCGGCGTCTTTGATTTTAACGCGGCTTAAGTCGTACGCCTTGCTGTTGCAGTTGCCGTTTTTCTCGGCGTGAACGGCGTACGGATCGGCTTTGTATATGATTTGGTCGCCGCTGCGGATGACGAATTTATATGCGTCGAAAGTTTTGACGTTGTCGATTTCGAGCGAAAACAGACCGGTGCCGTCGGGCGACATTCTGCCCTTTTCCTCTTCCCAGCCGTTGAATTCGCCTATAACCGCGACGCTGTCCGCGTGGGGTGCCCAGGTACGGAAAGTCGCCTTCCCGGTTTTCTCGTCGAATACGCATCCCATATATTTGTAAGCGTCGTACATTTCGCCCCTATGAAAATATGTTGCGTACTCGTTTTGTTTCATAAGCATCCCTCTCGTAAGTCGTAAATAATTTACCTTTGCGTCCTTTGCGTCGTCGCACTGCCTCGTAAGGTAAGTTTTCGGGGGCGGCTGCGGAATAGAAGCGATTTTTACATCGGCTATTCGCCCGAAAGCACCCGAAAGCGTGTTTTCTTGGCTATATTATACTACATAAAGGAAAAATTTTCAATAGGCTAACGTAAAATTTATTCAAATTTTTCCGTCGTTTTGAATAAAATCGAACCGAAAGTCCGCCCGTTCGACTTTTTTCGCTTCTTTGGACGTGAACGAATACAAAACCGCTTCGCTCACTTTTACTTTAAGCACTTTTTCGGCGGCTGCGGCGTATGCTCCTATCTGACGGACGTATTTGTCGGAAAGCAGGTTTTTAGCGCCGGAAAGTTTATAGTCGAGAATGAGCGCGTCGTTGCCGTTGATGAGAAGCAGGTCGATTATGCCCTGCACGAGCGTGCCGTTCATATCGACGACGAAACTTTGCTCTCGGTACTGTTTTCCGCCGAACGCGCGAACGATTTCGCCGACGCTACGGTGCGCCGCTTTTATTTCGCCCACGGAAATTTCGGGAGTGAAGTAAGTTTTAAGGCGTTCGTACTCGCTTTCGAAGGGTGCGAAAAAGTCTATCTTCTGCATTATCGCGTGATATGCCGTTCCCTTTTTCATCATCGCTTCGTCGTCGGGCAGAACGATAACGGACGAAGTCGACTCTTCGCCGGCAATGCGCGTTACGGTGGTTTTTATTTCGCGAGGAGTGCGAGGGGGTACGAAATCTATACGCTTTCGCAGCATTTCGGTAAGGCACTCGTCATCTTCCGCAGAGGCGGAATCGGCTTCCCGGTCTTTTCTTTCTTCGGCGTCTATCAGGCTTTGATCGGCATATTCGACGATTCCGTCGGACGCAGGCATGAGCCAGTCGAGGAAACAATCGGCGTCCTCGGGTTCGACGTTCTTCTTTTCTTTATCGAACGCGTAAGCGTACAGTCCCTTTTCCGCACGGGTCATGGCGACGTACAACAGGCGCAGTTCCTCTTCCCTTCTTTTTTTGGAAAGACGCAGTTTCGCATTTTCGGTGAGGTAGTTGTTTTCGTAGTTGTCTTTTTTGCCCGATTTTACGCAAAGACCGTATTTATCGTCGCAGAAGTAGCGTTTTTTCTCGTCGCTGTCATTGAACTTGCGGTCACAATTTATCAGAAAAACGTACGGGAACTGCAATCCTTTGGAAGTGTGTACGGTCATCATTTTCAGACAACCGGACGGGGCCGGAGCCTGATATTTGCCGTCGCCGTCCTGAAGATAGCGGACGTAATCGACGACGTTCGACGCACTTTTGAGCGAAGACAGATATTCGGTGAACCTGACGAGCGTTTCGGCTGCCGCTTCTCCCTCGGGCGAGGCAAGCAGTTTTACGTCGTAGTCGGTTTCGGCAATCAAGCCGGCAACCAGTTCGGGGACGGACATTTTGCGCGAATACGCGACGTAGCGGTTTATTCTGTCCAAAGCGACGCGAAGTTTTTCGGCAACGGCGCCGTCGTGCGTGCGAGCATATTCGCGAACGTTTTTGCACAGTCCGTCACGCCTGCCGTTCATCGCTTCGCATAAGTCGCTCTCGCTTAAATCGCACAGCGGCGAAAGAAGGTATCCGAGCATATTCACGTCGTCTTCGGAAAAAGTCAGCAGGCTTAAAAACTGATTGACGACGCGCGATTCTTTTGCTGAGGAAAAATAGTTATTGCGGCACAGATACACGTTTATTCCGCTGTTTTTCAGCGTGTCATACACCAAAGCGGTTACTTCTTCGGAACTCCTGAAAAGCACGGCGATGTCCCGTTCGCGGACGCGATTGCCGTTTTCGTCGGGAGTTTCGAGCCGTTCGGCGATTCCGCGTGCGATATAGGTAGCCATTGCGCGCACGCCCTCGTCGCTTTCGATGCGATGATTTTTTATGTCGTACACGCCCGAGAAACGCTCTTCTTTACTCTTTTTCGGGACGGAAAGAAGCCGCAGTTTTACTTCGCCGCCGTCCTCTTTTTTACCGAAAATCAGTTTGGATTTTTCGTAGTCCACACCGCCGAAAGAAACGGTCATGGCGCGCGAAAACACGGCGTTGGCGTAGTCGATTACCGCCGTGCCGCTACGAAAATTTTCCGAAAATTCGATGCTTTTTTCGAAGCCGTTACTTTCCGGCTCGTTCATTTTTTCAAGGAAAATATCAGGGTCGCTCATGCGGAAGGCGTATATACTCTGTTTTACGTCGCCCACAATGAACAGGTATTTGCCAACAGCCGCGCGGATAAGCGCGTCCTGAAGCGGATTGACGTCCTGATATTCGTCCACGAACACATATTCGCACTCCGAGCGGATTTCGTCGCCGACGTCCGAGCGCAGAATATCGAGCGCGGCGTGTTCGAGGTCGCCGTAATCGGCAACGGCGCGGCGTTTTCTGTCCTTTTGCAGATAGTCGTAAACGCGTGCGGAAAAATCGGCTGCCGCTTTGACTTGCTTGCCGATTGCCGTCATGTCGCCGTACTTTTGCCGTTGCGCTTTTAACTCCGAAAGTTTTTTCAGTTTCACTTTTATTTCAGACGCTCGGTCGTTCAGATCCGGGTAGTCCTTATCTGAGCCGTAAAACGACGTGAATTTCCTCTCGTTTAAAAAGTCGGAATAAATATCGTCGCAGTGAACGGCGAGTTTTTCGTATTTGACCGCTACCGCGCACTCTTTCAGATTTTCGAGTTCGGACAGGGCGCGATCCGCTTTCTTTTTATAGTAGTTTTCGACTTCGCGCGCTATCGAATCGTTTCCGTAGGAGTCTGCCGCGTGAGCAAGCCATTCGTACGGATCGACGCGCGTTTTCGCGAATTCGATGACGTCGTATATGAAGTTTTTAAACATTCCGTCCCGTCTGTTTACGACGAAACTCTCGTATATTTCGCGAAAATCGGGGTCGTTTTCGATGCTTTCGGTAACGAGAGCGTCCACCGCCGCATCGCAAAGAGCGTGCTTTTCTCCGTCGCCGATAAGGTCGTAGTCGGCATCGGTATCGACTGCGTAGAAGTAGTTTTTGACCGTCGCGCCGCACCACGAGTCTATCGTACCTATTTTGGCGGACGGGAGAATACGCAGTTCGCGGTCGAATCGCTCGTCCTTGTCGCGCATTTCGATTATCGCTTTTCCTATTTTGTCGCGCATGTCGGACGCAGCCGCTTTCGTGAAGGTGATTATAAGCATTTTTTCGAGAGACGCGCCCTCGCTTATCAGCGAAACTATGCGGCTTACCATAGCGGTCGTCTTTCCGCTGCCGGCAGACGCCGAAACGAGTATGTTTACGCCGCGGCTCTCCACCGCTTTTTTCTGATTATCTGTCAGCGCCATCTTTCACCGCCCTTACAATATCGTCGTATTTGATGCTCTTTACGTTACGCAAGCATTTTTTACCCGGACAAACCTGCGCGTATTCGCAGTATGAGCATACTCCGCCCCTGCCGATATCCGCCGGGTACGCCGCAACGAAGCCGCTTTCGATATTTTTTATCGCCTTTTCGGAAACGGCAACCGCATACTCGGCGACGGCGGAAATAACGTCGTCGGACACCAGCGTTTTAGAACTCTTTTTGCTCGGATCGAATTCGAACACGTCGCTTTTGCACTCCGATGCTCTGCGATCCATCGCCGTTATATACTCGGCGTGATCGGCGAGTATTCCCGTAAGCACGCCCGACGAATCGCTGTCGTTTACGGGGAAATAGAACATTCCGATCGGAGTGTAGCCGCGTTTTTTCATCACGAGCGAATATATCGGAAGTTGCAGTTTTTTGCCGTAATATATGTCGTTAGGAGTGAGTTCCACGCTTGCGCCGCTCTTGTAGTCGATGACGCGGACGTTGCCCTTCCACACGTCGGCGCGGTCGATCTGACCGCACAGCACGACTCCGCCCGGAGCGATTTTTCGCTCTTCCTTTTCTTCCGGACCGCCGAAGTTAATTTCCTCGCCTATTGCCGAAAATTCGCCTTCGGTGAATTCGAGAGCGACTTTTTTGCATAGTTCGACGGCGTCGCGCTTGACGTAGCGGCGCAGTCGGGCGTTTCGTTCGAGCAAGTACGTTTCGTCCTTTTTAAGTTCTTCTTCGGCTATCGCTTCCCCGACTTTTTCGGCGTTTTCGAAATTGCCGTCACGCACGAAGCGTTCGATGATTTTGTGCAGAAGCGTGCCTACGTCCGTGGCTTTTACGCTGCCGTCGCGCGGTTTAACCGCTCCCAGCGTATAGCGATAGAAACATTTTTTGGGACATTCGAAATAGGTTTGAAGCATGGAAACCGAGCAGGTTTTCAGTTTTATGCCGACTTTTAAGCGGTCGCCCGGTTCACACAATTCCGCGGTGATTTTTTTATAATCGTCGCCCACCGCTTTCAGTACGGACGCGTATAAAGCGGAATTGCCGCCCTTTGCCGCGCGAATAAGACAGGCTCTTTTCGTGGGAAAATAAGTGATAAGGTCGTCCGCGCTCATTTGTGTTTCGGCGGACTCTTCCATATAGTCTATCGCGTCTTTCGTGAGTTCGTCGCGCTCGGTCATGCCGCAGGCGTTTTCGATAAGGCGCAGCATGTACGAACGCTTGTTTTCTCCGTCGGAAACGTATGAAAAACGCAGCGATTCCGCTGTTTTGACAAGTTGAATCAGTTCGTCGCGGAAACGCTCGTTGGCGTCACGCGCGAGCGGACTTATGGTCACGCCTTCACGTTTCAGTTTATCGGCGTCGGCATCGCACAGAAGTCCGTTTCCCTCGTCGATTTTCGGCAGAACGCCGTCGTTGAAACCTATTATATACAGCGCTTTACACGCCGTTCCTCTTTTCGAATTGAGCGGACCGACGAACACAGATTCTGTTTTATTGGGGACTACGGAAATTTCGGTGCCGCGCGTCATTTCCGAAAACGCGGAATACAGTTCGCGGAAACGATAGGGCTTGTCGCCGAATGCCGTCACGAGAGAGCCGAGCGCGTTTTCCGTAAGTTCGAACGAGCGGACAAGTTCGTCGTCCTCGCCGCCGACGTCGTTTTTCCCGGCAGACTGAAGCGCGGACGAAAAAATATTTTTGAATTCTTCGGCGCAAAGCACGTCGTAATCTTTATCGGGAACGAGAAAACTTACGACTTTTTTTCTTGCGGACTCGGCGAGCGCGCTTTTTTCACCCTTTTCGAATTTATCGAACACGGCGTTAAAAAAGGCGTTATGCTCGCGAACGTACGAAATAAAAGCGTCCCTTTGCGCTATGTCGGACAGAACGAGGCTGTTGGAGGCGAGCGCGATCAGGTTGTCCGCAGTCAAACCGTCGCACTTGCACGCGCATATGCGCAGAATAAGATCGGCAGGTTCGCAAAAGCAAAGCGCGCGTTTTTTATCGCAATAAAATTGTATGTTACGGCTGTCGAACACGCGTTTTATGCGGTCGTAATCGATGTTTTCGCCGAGAACGCTTATTTTTTCGGCGTCGGTTCCTCTAAAAATATCGTCCGCTATGTAGTCGGCGACGCGCGAATATTCGTCCTCTTTGGTTACCGCGGCATAGACGGACGGCTTTTTAGCCGGGGCGCAGTCGGCTTGCATGCGAGAAGAATATACGATAAGTTTTCGGGCGGACTTGTCCATTGCGGCAAGCAGATTTCTCTGCAGCACGGTGAACACGTCGAAATTGACCACATACACGTCGCAGCCGTCTATCGCCGTTTTATTGCCGAGGATATATTGCGTGAGCGCGACCGTTCTGCCGTTGGAATCGGCGCGTTTTCCCTGCGTTGCAGCGATATATTCGCGGTAGATAAGGCGCAGATCGCTCATTTTTCGCTCGAGCGAGGGGTCGGACGACACGAGTTCATCGGGGGACACGTTGCTCCCCGAAAGTTTTTCGAGCGTTTCGTATACCTTTGCGGCGAATCCGCGCTTATCGAAAGCCGACTTGTAGTAAGTGAGTTTGTCGCGGTTGTCGAGCGCCGCTTTACGAACGATCGCTATCGCGGTCTGGCGGCTTATCGCGGTGTTTTCGGGCATTAAATCGTAGTACAGTTTGGAAAACGAAGTGACTTTCACGTCGAACGAACCTCCGCCGACACGATAGAACGCACGCTCGAAATCGAACGTGTACACTTCGGGGACTATTATGAGTTTTGGATGATCGAGATCGACGGGCGACGAAGCCATGATTTTTTTGACTTCTTCCACACATTCGACGTAGGTGCTTTTGTAAACGTGTTCCATTCTTATATTGTATAATACGGCGGCGAATTTGTCAAGCGCAGCGAGCGATTATATGAATATAGCGACTAAACGATGCGCAGACGAAACGCTTTTCCCGTCAGTCGGGGCGCAAAACGCTTTGATTTTTGCTTTAAGTGTGTTATAATTAGTAAAAAGCGCGCAGGCAATGCGGCTTATTACTTATTTTTCGGAGATTGCGATGAAAAAATTTATATCGATAATGCTCGCTTTAACCGTTTTGCTGTTTCCTCTTTCGGGCTGCACGAACACGACCGACAACGTTTTTACTATGTCGAGCGTAAAGCCGTGGAACAACGACGGCATTAACACCGAAATCTGCGTTTACGACTACGAAAAGACGGACGCGAGCGGAAACGCAGTCGCTTACGGCACGCTTACCGTCACCATTCGTACGAGCGGCGAAACGACGACGATCGACAGCCGTTTCGAAATTTCGAACGAGGGCGCCGTGGATTCGGTTTATTCGTCGATTACATGCGACTCGTCCACGCTGCGTCCGAAAAGACTGGAAAAAACGGTGCGCAACAACGTTTCGGAAAACGACGGATATACGGACAAGGGATATACGATGATTCTCGACTACGAATCGGGAAAAGGCTCTTTCGATTTTAGCGATCCGGATGCAGACGAAAAAGACGATCTTACTCTTCCGTCCGACATGAGCGATAACACGTTCGACAGCGATCAGTACTACTACATCGTACGCTCGGCAAACAACTTAACCGCCGAAAACAACTCGGGAACGTTTAATCTGTACAGCGGAACGGACAGTTTCATCGTCGAGAAAAACATTACTTTTCCCATGAAGTATATCGTCGGAAAAGAAAAAGTTATCGATTGCAAAAAACTTGCAGGTAAGTTCGGAATAAGCGAGAGCGGAAAAGTTTTGTGCAGAACGGTCAATGCGCAGATCAATGCGACGCAATCGGGCTCTACGACCACTCTCCTGCTCGCGTCGGCGGCGTTCGGAAACGATACGAGCGAGGGCAGAACGCCGAGCGGCAGAAACGTTATAATAAGCATTTCGCGTCCGCAATATTCGGTGCGCGAATCGAAACTCGAATACACGCACAAATACACGCTTGCCGAATACAGAGCATTCTGACGAGCGAAACAAAATACAGACAAAAACCTTCGGTTTTTCCCGAAGGTTTTTTTGTTGCGGATAAAGACGAGATTTTAAGGTTTTCGGGATGGGAGCACCATTCCCGAAAATAATCCCACCGTCTTCTCGCTGGCGCTCGAAGCCACCTCCCTTGCAAAGCAAAGGAGGCTTTAAAGAAGTCGTTATTTTATAGTATGGCGGACAGTCGGGGACGCCTGTCCCTACAAGTAAGGTCGAATAGTGCGAAAATAAAATTTAACAGAAATATAATTACCCTCTCTGTCGGCTATCGCCGCCACCTCTCCCGAAGGGCGAGGCTTTAAAGAAGTCGATGTCAGCGCACTACACTATGTTCACCTTGTAGGGGAGGGGTTTCCCCCCCCTCCCGAAAATAATCCCACCGTCTTCTCGCAAACGAACGAAGCCACCTCCCTTGCAAAGCAAAGGAGGCTTTAAAGAAGTCGTTATTTTATAGTATGGCGGACAGTCGGGGACG